>NZ_JAAFAN010000014.1:0-71051 GCF_010287905.1 Cellulosimicrobium composti | reverse complement strand
CCCCGGCCCGGGGGGGGCCGGCCGCCCCCCCCCCCCCCCCCCCCCCCGGGCGCCGGCGTTGGGGGGGGGCCCCCCCCCCGCGCCGGGCCCGCCCCACAACCGCATGCTCGGCCCCGTGGGCGGTCGAGCGGGCGGGTCAGTCGTCCCAGCCCATGCGCAGGACCTCGAACGCGACGGCGTGCGTGACGCCCATGCGCTCGCCCGTCGGGGCGCTCATCGACGCGAGGAACGCGGCCGGGTCGAAGTCCTCCCACCCGAGCCCGTCGAGGTACGCGGCGTGCGCGCGCAGGGACGCGACGCCGGCGTCGAACGTCGCGCTCACGTCGACGCCGTGCGCGGCGTCGGGCGAGGCCGCGACCCAGACCTGGCGCACCCCGCCCCACGGCTCCAGCGCGTCGGACTCGACCTGCTCGCGGAACACCCAGCGGTTGCCCGCGTCCCGCACCGCGTCGACGACCGCGCGCCCGGTCGCGACGTGGTCCGCCTGGTTGAGCATCCCGCCCGGGAACGTCTCGCGGTAGTTGCCGGTGATGACGACGTCGGGCCGGTGCCGCCGGACCGCCCCGGCGATCGCGCGCCGCAGGGGCAGCCCGTACTCGAGCACGCCGTCGGGCAGGCCGAGGAACTCCACCTCGTCGACGCCCACGACGCGCGCCGACTCGATCTCCTCCGCCTCGCGCACGCGCCGCGTCTCGTCGGGGTCCATCCCGTCGATCCCCGCCTCGCCGCTCGTGACCATGCAGTACACGACGCGCTTGCCCTGGCCGGTCCAGCGCGCGACCGCCGCGGCGGCGCCGAACTCCATGTCGTCGGGGTGCGCGACGACGGCGAGGGCCGTGGACCAGTCCTCGTCCAGCGGGGTAAGCGGGGGCAGGGCGTCGGTCGAGGTCATGACGCCACGCTATGCCGCGGCGCACGGCGCGTCACGTCGGCCGGGACGGGTCCGGTGCGTCGTCGACCGGGGCGTCCTCGACCGGGGCGTCCTCGACCGACGTCACGGCCGGGTCGACGAACAGGCGCGCGCGCTCGGCGTCGACCACGGCGCGCGCGAGCGACGCCTCGGACACGTCGACGGCCCCGGCGACCTCCTCGGCGAGCGCGCTGCGCCGCGCGTACGCGTCGAACAGGCGCGCCTTGGTGCCGAGGAGGCGCAGGAGGTGCTCGTCGACGCTGTCCGCCGTGAGCAGCCGGTGCACCTGGACGGTCTCGACCTGTCCCATGCGGTGGGCGCGCGCGACGGCCTGCGCCTCCGTCGTGGGCTTGGTCTGCGGCTCGCACAGGACCACGACGGACGCCGCCTGGAGGTTGAGCCCCACTCCCCCGACGTCGATCTGGCCCACGAGCACGCGCGGGACCTCGGCCGCGGTGAAGTCGTCGACGACCGCCTGCCGTGTGCGGGCGGGCACGGACCCCGTGAGAGGTGGCAGGGCGAGGTCGCCGAGCGCGCGGGCGGCCGCGTCGACCACGTCGCGGAAGAACGAGAACACCACGACCTTGCGCCCGTTCTCCGTCGCCTCGCGCGCGATCTCCACGAGTCGGCGCAGCTTCGCCGAGTCCTGCGCGTGCTCGACCGCGAAGGCGGCCCGGCGCATGGCCATGAACGACCCGGCGGCGACCGCCTCGCGGTACGCGGCGCCGTCGACCGGGCCGAACCGCTCCCACTCGTCGACCTGCACGAGCTCGGGCAGCTCCTCCAGCACGTCCTCGGCGTTGCGTCGCAGGTAGGCGGGCGCGACGGCGCGCCGGAACGTCTCCGGCCCGGCCGCGCCGTGCGCCGGGTCGAGGCGCGCGGCGAGCGCCGGCTGGAGGTAGCCGAGGAGCGTGCGGAACTCGGCCACGTGGTTCTCCATGGGCGTGCCCGTGAGGAGGACGACGTGGCCGGTCGTGGCCGCGAGCGCCGCGACCGCCACGGACCGCTTCGCGAGCGGGTTCTTCACGTAGTGCGCCTCGTCCACGACGAGTGCCGCGGGTGCGGCGGCGGCGAACGTCTCGGGCCCGGCGCGCCGCAGGCCGGCGAAGGTCACGACGGCGACACCGCCCTGGCCGTGCCACGCGCGGGCCGCTGCGTCGCGGTCCTCGCCGTGGACGGCGTGAACGGCGAGGTCGGCGTGCGCGCGCAGCTCGCGCGCCCAGTTCTCGAGCACGCTCGCGGGGCACACGACGAGCGTGTGCGTCGCCCCGCGCGCGACGAGGTGCGCGAGGACGGCGATCGCCTGGACGGTCTTGCCGAGCCCCATCTCGTCGCCGAGCACGACGCGGCGCTGCGCGAGCGCGAAGCGCGCCCCGAACGCCTGGTAGCCGCGCAGCGACACGCGCAGCAGGGTCTCGTCGAGCGCCTGCGTCTGCACGCGGTCGACGAGCTCGGCGGGCAGGTGCCCCTCGGCCGCGGCGAGATCGCGGCCCGTGGGGGCGACGCCGTCGAGCAGCGCGTAGTACGCCGCGGACCGGCGGCGGAAGTCCTCCCAGACGTCGTACGGGCGTGCGGGCTCGGCGAGCAGCCCGACGACGCGCCGCGCCTCCTCGGCGAGCCCCGTCGCGCGCGCCCGCTCGGCGAGACCCGCGAGGGTCGTGACGGCGTCGAACGCCCGACGGCGGCGCTCGCCCCACGCCAGCAGGCGGCGGGGCCCGCTCGCCGCCACGAGCGCGTCGTCGCGCACGCGCTCGTGCTCGGCGAGGGTGCCGCGCACCTGGGCGCCGTACCGCGCGACGGCGGCGTCGGCCTGGTCGAGCGTGTGCAGCGACTGGACGAGCGCGGTCGCCACGGGGTCCGTCGGCGTGAGGTCGATGCGGAAGCGCAGGCTCTCGCGCACGGCGCGCGCGACCTGCTCGGCGGCGGCGAGCAGGTGCGTCGCCGTCTGCGGACCGACGCCGGGGACCTTCTCGAGTCCGTCGCGCCCGAGCCGCGCGACCTCCCCGACCGTGCGCACGCCCGCGTGCGCGAGCGCCCCGAGCCGCAGCCGCTCGCGCGTCACGTCGCGCAGCGACCCGACCTCGACGGTGTCGAGCCGCGCGAGCACCTTCTCCTCGCGGCTGTCGCCGAACGCCGCGCGCACCTGCTCGCGCGCCGTCCCGGGCGCCGCGGAGAGGGTCGCGAGCAGCGCGGCGAGGGCGTCCGCCCCCGCGAGGACCGCCCGAGCGGTGACGACGTCGGGCAGCGCCGCACGCGGCGCGGTCACGCGTGCCAGCGAGCGAGGCACTCGGCGACGTACGTCACGTCGTGCGTCGAGCCGTCGGCGATCGACATCGTCAGCTCGTACACGTCGTCGTGCGGAGCATGCAGCGCGACCCCGTTCATCCCGTAGAACACGACGACGGCGACGAGACCGAGCCGCTTGTTGCCGTCGACGAGCGCGTGGTTCTGGACGACGGAGAGCATCAGCGCGGCCGCCTTCAGGTCGAGCGACGGGTACGCCTCCTCACCGAACATCGAGGCGCGAGGACGATGCACGGCCGAGTCGAGCGCACCCCAGTCGCGGACGACCGGCTCCGCCCGGAGCAGCGCGCGCGCCGCCGCGAGCAGGTCCCCGACCTCGAGGTACTCGACCTCTCGCGACGCGACCACCTCAGGCGAGCTTGTCGAGCACGGGTCCGTACTCGCGGATCGCGTCCGCGATCAGTCGATCACGGAGGGCGTCGCGCTCCGCGCCGTACCGTCGTACGGCCTCACGGACGATCTCGTTCTGCGAGCGCCCCTCACGCTCCGCGGCCGCTTCGAGGACGCGCTTCTCGTCCTCGGTGAACCGCACGACCATCTGGCTGCCGCTCATCCCGCACCTCCCGACGTGGTATCACCACAGTATCGCTCCCGGCCGCGGGCACGCTCCGGCACTCTCACGATGACGTGCCGACCTCCGCAGTCCAGCGCTCCATCCGGGACTGCGCCGCGTCGAGGAACGCCGTCTTGTCGAGCGTGTAGTCGTCGTCGGCGTCCGCGTGGCGCGCGGCGGCGTCGCGCTTCGTCGCCTCGTACTTTCGAGACGGGAGAAGTGGCCCCGGGAGCACGGCGGTCCGGGGCCACTTCTCACGTCTCGGCGAGCGGGCGCTCGTCGGCGGGTCGGGTCAGTACGTCGTCAGGCCGTGGACGCGGAACTGGTCGCGCACGCGCTCGGTGAGCCCGGCCGACGGCGCGGGAGTGTCGTCGAGCTTGTACGTGCGCCCGAGCGCGTCCCACTTGTCGCGGCCCATCTGGTGGAAGGGCAGCACCTCGACGCGCGTCACCGTGCCGGGCCGGATCTCGTTGAGCGACGCCGCGTACGCGGCGACCTTCTCGACGTTGTCCTGGTCGTCGGTGAGGCCCGGGACGAGGACGAAGCGCACCCACACCTCGGGCGCGTGGCCGGTGAGCCCGCGCTCGGCGATCCGCCGCCCGAACCGCAGGGTGGGCTCGAGGTCGCGGCTCGTGACCTTCCTGTAGGTGTCCGGGTCGCCGGACTTCACGTCGAGCAGCACGAGGTCGGTGTCGTCGAGCATGGCGTCGGTCGCGTTCGCGCCGAGGAAGCCCGACGTGTCGAGCGCGGTGTGCACGCCCATCGCCTTCGCACCGCGCAGGACGCGCGCTGCGAACGCGGGCTGCATGAGCACCTCGCCGCCGGAGAGCGTGAGCCCCCCGTGCGTCGCCCGGAACACGGGCAGGTAGCGCCGGACGCGCCCGAGCAGCTCGTCCGCCGTGACGGGCCTGCCGTCCTTCATGGCGAACGTGTCGGGGTTGTGGCAGTACAGGCACCGCAGCGGGCACCCGTTGAGAAACACGGTGAGCCGGGTCCCCGGCCCGTCCACGGCGGTGACGAGCTCCCAGGAGTGGACCGAGCCGAGCTCGCCCGCGCGCATCGCCGCGAGCTTGTCGGCCCGGTCCACGTCCGCGACCGTCAGCCCGTCCAGGCCCGCGCCGGCCCGGCGCGCGTGGCCCACGGGCGTGCCCGACGCCGCGGGCTCGGCCGCGGAGGTCGGGACGCCCGGGACGTCGAGGCGCGTGGCGTCGTCGGGCAGGGTGCCCCCGGCGACGCCGCACCCGCGCGACGGGCGGACGGCGGGGCCGGGAAGGGTGACGGTCATGGCTGGCTCCTCAGCGCTCGTCAGAGCGCGCCGTGGAAGGTGCGCGAGAGCACGTCGAGCTGCTGCTCGCGCGTGAGGCGGACGAAGTTCACCGCGTACCCGGACACGCGGATCGTCAGCTGCGGGTAGTTCTCCGGGTGGTCCATGGCGTCCAGGAGCGTCTCGCGGTTCAGCACGTTGACGTTCATGTGGTACCCCTCGGAGCCGATGTAGGCGTCCAGGAGGCCGGCGAGGTTGGTGACCTGCTCCTCCTTGGTGCGCCCGAGGCCGCTCGGCACGACCGTGTTGGTCAGCGAGATGCCGTCCTGCGCCTCGTCGTACGGCAGCTTGGCCACCGACAGCGCCGAGGCGAGCATGCCGTGCGTGTCGCGCCCGTTCATCGGGTTGGCACCCGGGGCGAACGGCTCGCCGGCGCGGCGGCCGTCAGGCGTGTTGCCCGTCGCCTTCCCGTACACGACGTTCGACGTGATCGTCAGGACCGACTGCGTGGGCACCGCGTCACGGTACGTCGGGTGCGTGCGGACCTTCGCCATGAACCGCTCGACGAGGTCGACGGCGATCGCGTCGGCCCGGTCGTCGTCGTTGCCGAACGTCGGGTACTCGCCCTCGGTGACGTAGTCGACGACGAGGCCGCGCTCGTCGCGGACGACGGAGACCTTCGCGTGCTTGATCGCCGACAGCGAGTCCGCCGCGACGGACAGGCCCGCGATGCCGCACGCCATGGTCCGCAGCACGTCCTTGTCGTGCAGCGCCATCTCGATGCGCTCGTACGCGTACTTGTCGTGCGACCAGTGGATGCAGTTGAGCGCCTCGACGTACGTCGCCGCCAGCCAGTCCATCGTCGCGTCGAACTTCGCCATGACGTCGTCGAAGTCGAGCACGTCGCCCTCGACGGGCGCCGCCACGGGCGAGACCTGCTTGCCCGTGATCTCGTCGCGCCCGCCGTTGATCGCGTAGAGCAGCGTCTTGGCGAGGTTCACGCGCGCCCCGAAGAACTGCATCTGCTTGCCGACCCGCATCGGCGACACGCAGCACGCGATCGCCGCGTCGTCGCCCCAGTGCGCGCGGATGAGCTCGTCCGACTCGTACTGCACGGCCGAGGTGTCGATCGAGACCTGCGCGCAGTAGTCCTTGAACCCCTGCGGCAGGTCGGGGCTCCAGAAGACCGTCATGTTCGGCTCGGGGGCCGGGCCGAGGTTGTAGAGCGTCTGGAGGAACCGGAACGAGTTCTTCGTGACGAGCGGGCGCCCGTCCTCACCCATGCCGCCGATCGTCTCGGTGACCCACGTCGGGTCGCCGGAGAACAGGGCGTCGTACTCGGGCGTGCGCAGGAACCGCACGATGCGCAGCTTGATGACGAAGTCGTCGATGATCTCCTGCGCCTCGGACTCCGTGAGGCGGCCGGCCTCGAGGTCGCGGTCGATGAAGATGTCGAGGAACGTCGACGTGCGCCCGAGCGACATCGCGGCGCCGTTCTGCTCCTTCACCGCGGCGAGGTACGCGAAGTAGAGCCACTGCACGGCCTCGCGGGCCGACGTCGCCGGGCGGGAGATGTCGTAGCCGTACTCGGCCGCCATGTCCTTGAGCTCGCCGAGCGCGCGGATCTGCTCCGCGTGCTCCTCGCGCTCGCGCACGACGGCCTCGCTGAACGGGCGCGTGTCGAGCTCGAGCTTGTCGAGCTTCTTCGCGGCGATCAGGGCGTCCACGCCGTACAGGGCGACGCGGCGGTAGTCGCCGATGATCCGGCCGCGGCCGTAGGCGTCGGGCAGGCCGGTGATGATGTGCGACGAGCGCGCGGCGCGCACGTTCGGCGGGTAGACGTCGAACACGCCCTGGTTGTGCGTCTTGCGGTACTCGGTGAAGACCTTCTTCAGGGTCTCGTCGACCTCGTAGCCGTAGGTCGTCAGCGCGCCCTCGACCATGCGCCACCCGCCGTTGGGCATGATCGCGCGCTTGAGCGGGCCGTCGGTCTGCAGGCCCACGATCACCTCGTGCGCCTTGTCGATGTACCCCGGCGCGTGCGCGGTGATGCCCGCGGGCGTGTGCGGGTCGACGTCGTAGACGCCCCGCTCGCGCTCCTCGGGGAACATCGCCGAGAGCGCGGCCCAGATGCCGGTCGTGCGCTCCGTGGGCCCGGCGAGGAACGACGCGTCGCCCGTGTACGGGCGGTAGTTGCGCTGGATGAAGTCCCGCACGTCGACCGTGTCGCGCCACGGCCCGTCGGTGAAGCCCTCCCACGCGGGGACGTGGGCGGAGTCGGTGCTCGGGGCACCCTCCGCGCGGACGCCGCTCGTCGTGCCGGGTGCCTCGGAAACGCTGGTCATCTGGACCTCCCTCGTGCCTGACGCGCGGGTCCGCGCGCCGGCCGGAACCGCCGGTCCCGCGAGGCCCCGGGTGGAGGCTCTCGGTCGAGGTCCGGCGGGCTCCTTCGCCACCTCCAGGCTAGGTTCGCGAGGCCCCGCGCGGACCGGTTCCGGGACGTCCGAGGACCTAGGTCCCGAGGCGGGCGGGACCCACCGGGAACGGCTTGATCCTGCGGCTCCTGGGCGGTTCGTCACCTCTCGCCGGAGGTCCTTGTGATGACCTTCACAAGGGTCCAGGAGCCTCGTGCATTACGCGCCCGGGACGTCGGTGACGCACGACACGGACGCACGTCACACGCTCGCCCGACGAGCAGACGCCTTCCGTGTGAGACTTCCCGGGTGAAGCGCACCGTAGGGGTCGAGGAAGAGTTCCTGCTCGTCGGCGACGACGGGCAGCCCGTCGCCCGTGCCGCCGAGGCACTGGAGGCGTCGGGCACCGACGACAAGGGCGGCGGCACAGGGTCGCTCGAGTCCGAGTTCATGGAGGAGCAGCTCGAGACGGCGACGCACCCGCGCCGCGAGCTCGACGACCTCGCGACGGAGATCCGCGACGGCCGACGCCGCGCCCAGGAGGCCGCGGACACGGTCGGCGCGCGCGTCGCCGCGCTGTCCACCTCTCCCCTGCCGTTCGAGGGGACGACGGTCTCCCGCCTGCGCTACCTCGAGGCGCGCGCCGCGTTCGGGCTCACCGCGCGCGAGCAGCTCACGAGCGGGTGCCACGTGCACGTCGCCGTCGCGGACGACGTCGAGGGCGTCGCCGTGCTCGACCGCATCGGCCCCTGGCTCTCGACGCTGCTCGCCCTGAGCACGAACTCCCCGTTCTGGCAGGGCGAGGACAGCGGGTACGCGAGCTTCCGCTCGCAGGTCTGGTCGCGCTGGCCGACGGCGGGACCCACCCGTGCGTTCGGCACGCCCGAGGCGTACCGCGAGGCGGTCGACGGGCTCGTCGCGACCGGGACGATCCTCGACGAGAACATGGTCTACTTCGACGCGCGCCTGTCCTCGCGGTACCCGACGGTCGAGATCCGCGTCGCCGACGTGTGCCTCGACCCCGACACCGCGACGCTCGTCGCGGCTCTCAGCCGCGGGCTCGTGGAGACCGCCGCGCGCGAGGCCGCGCAGGGCACCCCGCCCCCCGAGCTGCGCCCGGAGATCCTGCGCACCGCCGCGTGGCGCGCGGGCCGCTCCGGCCTCGAGGACGACCTCGTCTCGCCGCTGACCTGGCGACCGGCGCCCGCGCACGACGTCGTCGGCCAGCTCGTCGCCCACGTGCGCGACGCGCTCGTCGACGCGGGCGACCTCGACGCCGTCACCGAGCTGCTGGGCCGCGTGTGGTCGGGAGGCAACGGCGCCGCGCGCCAGCGCGCGTGGTTCGCGGCGTCAGGGGGCGACCTGCGCGCCGTCGTGGAGAAGTCCGTGGAGGTCACGCACTCCTGAGCCCCGCGCGCCCGTGGCTCTCGTCGGGCTACGGGCGCGCGGGCGCCGGTCCGGCGGGTGCTGCGAGGGCGCGCACCGCCGCGACGACGTCGTGCACCGTGCGGCCCACGACGTCCGGGGCCGGGCCGTCGCCCGCGTCCCGGCCGTGCGACACCCACCCGGTGCGCACTCCGGCGGCGCGCCCCGCCGCGACGTCCGCGTGCAGCGCGTCCCCGACCATCCAGACGTCCCGGCGGTCCGCGCCGTCCGCACCGACACGCCCGAGCGCGACCTCCAGGAGCCGGGGGTCGGGCTTGGCCGCGCCCTCCTCCTCGGACACGACGACCGCGTCCACGTGCGGCGCGAGCGCGCAGCGGGCGATCTTGCCGCGCTGCTGCGCGGAGGTCCCGTTCGTCACGACGACCACCCGGTCGCCCTCGGCGCGCAGCCCGTCGAGCAGCGCGGGCACACCCGGGTACGCGCGCACGTGCGCGAGGATGCCGGCGCGGAACCGCTCGACCACCGCGGGCAGGTCCGCCTCCCACCCGAGCCGGTCGGCGATGACGCGCGCCACGTCGGTCTTGCGCGCGAAGCCGCCGCCGTCCGCCGCGACGATCGCCGCGAGGTCGTCGCCGCTGCCGCCGGCCCGCGCGACCGCGTCCGCCGCCCAGAGCGCGAACGCGTCGTCGCGCCCGACGAGCGTGTTGTCGAGGTCGAGGAGCCAGATCACGCGTCGGACCCTACCCGCGCGCTGCACGGGACCGGAGGGTGGTCCGGCGCGCGGACCCGCGGCCCACCCGGCCGGGTCTGCCGACGCGCCCGGCCGGGTCTGCCGACGCGCCCGGCCGGGTCTGCCGACGCACCCGGCCGGGTGCGTCGGTGCGCCGGACGTGTGCCCGCCCGCGCGGGGGCGTCAGTCGTGCGCGAGCGTCGCGAGCGCGTCGAGCACGTCGCGCGCGACGTCCGCCGCGGTGAGGCGGTAGGTCGCAGCCACCTGGTCGCGCGTCGCGTGGTCGAGGAACTGGGCGGGCAGGCCGAGCGCGTGCACCGGCGTGCGCACGCCCGCCTCGAGCGAGCGCTGCGCGAGGAGAGCGCCCACGCCGCCGTCGGCGACGCCGTCCTCGACGCTCACGACGAGGTCGTGCTCGCCCGCGAGCTTGACGAGCGCGCTCGGCATCGGGAGCACCCACGTGGGCGAGGCGACGGTGACGTCCACGCCGTGCGCGGTGAGCGACTCGGCCGCACCGAGCGCGACGCGCGCCATCGACCCCGGCCCGACGAGCAGGACCCGCGCGCGCGGTGCCGCGTCCTGCGCAGCCGCCGGGGCGTCGCCCGGCACGGCGAGCAGGTCGACGCCGTCCACGGTGTCCACGGCGGGCAGCGGGTCCGAGAGCGCGCCCTTGGGGTAGCGCACGACCGTCGGCGCGTCGTCGACGTCCACGGCCTCGCGCAGCGCCGTCCGCAGCGTCGCCTCGTCGCGCGGGGCCGCGAGCCGCAGTCCCGGCACGACGCGCAGCATCGCCATGTCCCACATGCCGTTGTGGCTCGCGCCGTCGTCTCCCGTGATGCCGGCGCGGTCGAGCACGAACGTCACGCCGGCCTTGTGCAGCGCGACGTCCATGAGGACCTGGTCGAACGCGCGGTTGAGGAACGTCGCGTAGACGGCGACGACGGGGTGCAGCCCCGCGAACGCCATGCCGGCCGCCGACGTCGCCGCGTGCTGCTCCGCGATGCCGACGTCGAACGTGCGCTCGGGGAAGGCCTGCGCGAACGGCTTGAGGCCCACGGGCTCGAGCATCGCGGCGGTGATGGCGACGACGTCGGTGCGGCGACGCCCGATCTGCACGATCTCGTCGGCGAACACGCCGGTCCAGCCGAACCGCGAGGGCGCCACCGGCAGACCCGTCTCGGGGTGGATCTTGCCGACGGCGTGGAAGCGGTCGGCGACGTCCTGCTCGGCCGGGGTGTAGCCACGGCCCTTCTCCGTGATCGCGTGCACGATCACGGGCGCGCCGTACGCCTTGGCACGACGCAGCGCGTGCTCCATCGCCTCGACGTCGTGGCCGTCGACGGGCCCGACGTACTTGATGCCGAGGTCCTCGAACATGCCCTGCGGCGCGACGACGTCCTTGAGGCCCTTCTTCAGGCCGTGCAGCCACTCGTACGCGAACCGCCCGGGCGCGCCCGACCGGTTGAGCGTGCGCTTGCCCCACTGCAGGAAGCTCTCGTAGCCGTGCGTCGTGCGCAGCGTGGACAGGTGGTGCGCGAGGCCGCCGATCGTCGGCGAGTACGAGCGCCCGTTGTCGTTGACGACGATCACGAGGCGCCGGTCCTGGCTCTCGGCGATGTTGTTGAGCGCCTCCCAGGCCATGCCGCCCGTGAGGGCGCCGTCGCCGATGACCGCGACGACGTGCCGGTCGGTGAGGCCGCGCACGACGTTCGCCTTCGCGATGCCGTCGCCCCACGAGAGCGCGGTCGACGCGTGCGAGTTCTCGACGACGTCGTGCTCCGACTCCGCGCGCGACGGGTAGCCCGAGAGACCGCCCTGCTTGCGCAGCGCGGAGAAGTCCTGGCGCCCCGTGAGCAGCTTGTGCACGTAGGACTGGTGGCCCGTGTCGAACACGAACGTGTCCGTGGGCGACGAGAACACGCGGTGCATCGCGATCGTCAGCTCGACCACGCCGAGGTTCGGGCCGAGGTGGCCGCCCGTGCGCGAGACCGAGTCGACGAGGAACGCGCGGATCTCCGCGGCGAGCTCTCGCGCCTGCCCCGGGGTCAGCCGTTGCACGTCCTCGGGCGAGGTGATCGTGCCAAGCAGGCTCATGCAGATGCTCCGTTCCGTTCCCGTGCGTCCAGCCCGACAACTCTAGGTGGTCGCGGCACGTGACCCGCGCACCGGTGCGCGGGGCGACGGGACCTTCACGTCATTGACGCACACTCCGGCGCCCGACGCACGGACCGCGCGCGAGCGGAAGATCACTTCCGCACTGCGGACAACGGCGGTGCCCGACCTCGTACGATGGACCCATGCGCTTCCTGCCCGGACAGTCCCCCGCGACCGACCTGACGTACGGCGACGTCTTCCTCGTCCCGTCGCGCTCGGAGGTCGCGTCGCGCTTCGACGTCGACCTCTCCTCCGACGACGGGACGGGGACCACGATCCCGGTCGTCGTCGCGAACATGACGGCCGTCGCCGGTCGCCGCATGGCCGAGACGGTGGCCCGCCGCGGCGGCCTCGCGATCATCCCGCAGGACGTGCCGACCGACGTCGTCGCGGACGTCGTGGCCGACGTGAAGTCGAAGGACCCCGTCATCGAGACCCCCGTCGTCGTCGGCCCGCACGACACGGTCCACACCGCCCTGACGCTCGTCGGCAAGCGGTCCCACGGCGCGGCGGTCGTCGTGGACGGCGGGCGTCCCGTCGGGGTCGTCACGGAGGCCGACTGCGCGGACGTCGACCGCTTCACGCAGGTGCACCAGGTCATGACGACCGAGCCGCTCGTGCTCGACGCCGCCGTGCTCGACGGCGGCCGCGCCGGCCTCGAGGCCGCGTACGAGCAGCTCCACTCCGCCCGCCTCAAGGTCGCGCCCGTGACGCGCGACGGGTCGCTCGTCGGGGTCCTCACCCGCAAGGGCGCGCTGCGCTCGTCCGTGTACACGCCCGCGCTCGACGCGCTCGGCCGCCTGCGCGTCGGCGCCGCGGTCGGCATCAACGGCGACGTCGCCGCGAAGGCGAAGGAGCTCCTCGCGGCGGGCGTGGACGTGCTCGTCGTCGACACCGCGCACGGCCACCAGGCGAAGATGCTCCAGGCGCTCGACGCGGTGCGCTCGGTCGGCCCGGACGTCCCCGTCGTCGCGGGCAACGTCGTCACCGCCGACGGCGTGCGCGACCTCGTGGCCGCAGGCGCGGACATCGTCAAGGTCGGCGTCGGCCCGGGCGCGATGTGCACGACGCGCATGATGACGGCCGTCGGGCGCCCGCAGTTCTCGGCCGTCCTCGAGTGCGCGGCCGCGGCGCGCGAGCTCGGCAAGCACGTGTGGGCCGACGGCGGCGTGCGCCACCCGCGCGACGTCGCCCTCGCGCTCGCCGCGGGCGCGTCGCAGGTGATGATCGGGTCGTGGTTCGCCGGCACCTACGAGTCGCCGGGCGACCTGCACGACGACGGCACCGGCCGCCTCTACAAGGAGAGCTTCGGCATGGCGTCGGCGCGCGCGGTCGCGGCGCGCACGGCCGGCGGGTCGCCGTTCGAGCGCGCGCGCAAGGGCCTCTACGAGGAGGGCATCAGCTCCGGCCGCATGTTCCTCGACCCCCAGCGTCCGGGCGTCGAGGACCTGCTCGACCAGATCACGTCGGGCCTGCGCAGCTCCGCGACCTACGCGGGCGCCACGAGCCTCGCCGAGTTCGCCGAGCGCGCGGTCGTCGGCATCCAGTCGGCCGCGGGCTACGAGGAGGGCCGCCCGCTCCCGGTGAGCTGGTGACGGGCGACACGGACTCGCGCACCTCCGCGCGCGACCAGCTCGCGGCGGCCACGCGCGACGGCGGCGCGTGGCCCGAGCCCTGGCGCCACGCCGTCGGCCCCGTGCGCGACGACGCCCGCCGGGCCGCCGTCCTCCTCCTGTTCGGCGTGCTCGACCACGCGCCCGCCGAGCACGTCACGCCCGCCGTCCCGCGCGCGCTCGACGTGCTCCTCCTCGCGCGCGCCTCGACGCTCGGTCACCACCCGGGCCAGGTCGCGTTCCCCGGCGGCCGCCTCGAGCCCGGCGACGACGGGCCCGTGGGCGCCGCGCTCCGCGAGGCGCGCGAGGAGACGGGGCTCGACCCGGACGGCGTCGACGTCCTCGGCCCGCTGGGCGAGCTCCCGCTGCCGGTGAGCAACCACCGCGTCACGCCCGTGCTCGCGTGGTGGGCGCGCCCCACGCCGGTCCGCGCCGTCGACGCGGCCGAGTCGGCGCACGTCTTCCGCGTCCCCGTCGCCGACCTGCTCGACCCGGAGCGCCGACGCACCGTCACGGTGCGGCACGCCCGCCGCGTGCACCGGAGCCCGGGCTTCCTCGTCGAGGCCGACGGCCGCGAGCACCTCGTGTGGGGGTTCACGGGCGGCGTCCTGGACGCGCTGTTCGACCGCCTGGGCTGGACCGAGCCCTGGGACCGCACGCGCACGGTCCCCGCCCCGCTCTGAGCCACCCTGCGTCGCGCCCGCGCGGCCGTGCGTCAGGAGCCGTCCGGCTCCGACCTTCCCGCGAGCCGCGTGCCGAACGCGGGCGTGCCCGTGAGCGTCGCGTACGAGCGCCGCACGACCTCCTCGAGCACGGCGAGGTCGACGGCGTCGAGGTCCTTGAGGTAGAGGCACCCCTTGCCGACCGTGTGCGGCCCGAGCCGGGCCAGCAGGTCGGTGTGGGCGTCCACGCCGTCCATGAGGTAGACCGTCGTCGCGGCCTTGCGCGGCGAGAAGCCGGCCGCCGCGGTGTCACCCTCGCGCCCGCTCGCGTAGCGGTAGTGGTACGAGCCGAACCCGACGATCGACGGCCCCCACAGGCGCGGCCGCTCTCCCGTGACGCGCGACAGCATCTCCACGAGCCGCCGGGCGTCGCGTCGGCGCACCGGGTGCTCGACCGACGCGAGGTACGCCTCCACGTCCGCGTCGGTCGGCTGGGTCTTGTTCTCGCTCGCGGCCATGGCACCAGTCTCTCGTGGCACGACGCCGTCGTGGCGAGATCGGCAGTCACATGCCGGCTCGGCACGTGCGACCGCCGATCTCGCCACGACCTGCCGATCTCGCGTCGGCCGCGCGCGGAACCCCGGAGACGACGGCGGGGCGCCCACCTCGAGAGGTGAGCGCCCCGCCGGGGCGTGCGTCCCGCTGGCTCAGGCGACGAGTCCAGCCGGTCGCCCGAGTCCTGCGTTCCGCTGCGGGCGAGTGCCTCGTTCCTCGGCCCTCACCCTGCGCTGCACTCCGGACTCAGGCGACGAGCGAGCGGAGCACGTACTGCAGGATGCCGCCGTTGCGGTAGTAGTCCGCCTCGCCGGGGGTGTCGATGCGCACGACGGCGTCGAACTCGACCGTCGTCCCGTCGCCCTTCGTCGCGGTGACCTTCACGGTCGACGGCGTGGTGCCGTCGTTGAGCGCCGTGATGCCCGCGATGTCGAACGTCTCGGTGCCGTCGAGGCCGAGCGACTCGGCGTTCTCACCCGCCGGGAACTGCAGCGGGAGCACGCCCATGCCGATGAGGTTCGAGCGGTGGATGCGCTCGAAGCTCTCGGTGATGACCGCCTTGACGCCCAGGAGCGCGGTGCCCTTGGCCGCCCAGTCGCGCGACGAGCCGGAGCCGTACTCCTTGCCGCCGAGGATGACGAGCGGGGTGCCCTGCGCGGCGTAGTCCTGCGCGGCGTCGTAGATCGTGTCCTGCGCGTTCTTCACGAAGTTGAACGTGTACCCGCCCTCGACGTTGTCGAGGAGCTGGTTGCGCAGGCGGATGTTCGCGAACGTGCCGCGGATCATGACCTCGTGGTTCCCGCGGCGCGAGCCGTAGGAGTTGAAGTCTCGGCGCGCGACGCCGTGCTCCGCGAGGTACTTGCCGGCGGGCGAGTCCACCTTGATGGCGCCCGCGGGGCTGATGTGGTCGGTCGTGACCGAGTCGCCGAGCTTGGCGAGCACGCGCGCACCCGAGATGTCCGTGACCGGCGACGGCTCCATGCCCATGCCGTCGAAGTACGGGGGCTTGCGCACGTAGGTCGACTCGGCGTCCCACGCGAACGTGTCGCCCTCGGGGGTCTCGAGCGCACGCCAGCGCTCGTCGCCCGAGAAGACGTCCGCGTAGTCCTTGGTGAACATGTCGCGGTCGATCGACGCGTCGATCGTCGCCTGCACCTCCTCCGGCGACGGCCAGATGTCCTGGAGGAACACCGGCTCGCCGTGCGGGTCCGTGCCGAGCGGCTCGCTGTCGAAGTCGAAGTCCATCGTGCCCGCGAGCGCGTACGCGATGACCAGCGGCGGCGACGCGAGGTAGTTCATCTTCACGTCGGGGTTGATGCGGCCCTCGAAGTTGCGGTTGCCCGACAGGACCGAGACGACCGACAGGTCGTGCTCGTTGACCGTCGCCGAGATCTCCTCGGCGAGCGGGCCCGAGTTGCCGATGCACGTGGCGCAGCCGTAGCCGACCAGGTGGAAGCCGAGCTTCTCGAGGTACGGCCAGAGGCCGGCCTTCTCGTAGTAGTTCGTCACGACCTGCGAGCCCGGCGCCATCGACGTCTTGACCCACGGCTTCGACGCGAGGCCGCGGTCGACGGCCTTCTTGGCGAGCAGAGCCGCCGCGAGCATGACCGACGGGTTCGACGTGTTGGTGCACGACGTGATCGAGGCGATGACGACGTGGCCGTGGTCGAGCTCGGTCTGCGTGCCGTCCTCGAGCGTCACGGGGACGACCTTGTGCGGGCGCTTCGCGCTGTCGGCGTGGCCCGGGGCGACCGGGTGGTCGGACTCGTTGTCGTGCGCGGCCGCCGCGATCGGGTCGGACGCGGGGAACGTCTCCTCGACCGACTCGTCGAGACCGGTGAACGGCGCGGCCTCGTGCGCGTCGACGTAGTCGAGGATCGCGGACGCGAACGACTCCTTCGCCTCGCCGAGCTCGATGCGGTCCTGCGGGCGCTTCGGGCCGGCGATGGACGGGACGACCGTCGACAGGTCGAGCTCGAGGTACTCCGAGAACACGGGCTCGACGTAGCCGTCGGCCTCCGGGTCGAGCCACAGGCCCTGCTCCTTGGCGTACGCCTCGACGAGCGCGAGCTGCTCGTCGCTGCGGCCCGTGAGGCGCAGGTAGTCGATCGTCACGCCGTCGATCGGGAAGATCGCGGCGGTCGAGCCGAACTCGGGGCTCATGTTGCCGATGGTCGCGCGGTTCGCGAGCGGCACCTGGGCCACGCCCGCGCCGTAGAACTCGACGAACTTCCCGACGACGCCGTGCTGGCGCAGCATCTGGGTGATGGTGAGCACGACGTCGGTCGCGGTCACGCCCGCGGGGATCGAGCCCGAGAGCTTGAAGCCGACGACGCGCGGGATGAGCATCGAGACGGGCTGGCCGAGCATGGCCGCCTCGGCCTCGATGCCGCCGACGCCCCAGCCGAGCACGCCGAGGCCGTTGACCATCGTCGTGTGCGAGTCGGTGCCGACGCACGTGTCGGGGTACGCGCGGAGCACGCCGTCGACCTCGCGGGTCATGACGGTGCGCGCGAGGTACTCGATGTTGACCTGGTGCACGATGCCGGTGCCCGGGGGGACGACCTTGAAGTCGTCGAACGCCGTCTGGCCCCAGCGCAGGAACTGGTAGCGCTCGTGGTTGCGCTGGTACTCGTACTCGACGTTGCGCTCGAACGCGTCGGCGCGGCCGGCGACGTCGATCTGGACGGAGTGGTCGATGACCATCTCGGCCGGCGCGAGCGGGTTGATGCGCGACGGGTCGCCGCCGAGCTCGGCGACGGCCTCGCGCATCGTGGCGAGGTCGACGACGCACGGGACGCCCGTGAAGTCCTGCATGATCACGCGCGCCGGCGTGAACTGGATCTCGGTGTCGGGCTGCGCGTCCGGGTCCCAGGACGCGAGCGCGCGGACGTGGTCCGCGGTGATGTTGGCGCCGTCCTCCGTGCGCAGGAGGTTCTCGGCGAGGATCTTCAGGCTGTACGGGAGGCGCTCGACACCCTCGACGGCGGAGAGGCGGAAGATCTCGTACGAGTTCTCACCGACCTCCAGCGTTCCCTTCGACCCGAACGTGTCGACGCTGCTCACTCGTAGCTCCTTCGTGGCGAGACGGTGGCACGGATGCCATGGTTCAGGGGGCTTCGCCCAGCCTACGCCGGGCCGGCGCGCCGCCCCCGCCAGGCCCCGGAGGGCTGCTGGGGCGGTGGTCGGCGGCTCGTCCACGACCCGCTGCGACCTGCACCGCGACCAGCATACCCCATATATCTTGACGTCAAGATATATGGCTCGCACCCGTGTGCACGGCCCCGCGCCGCTCGTCGGCCGGGCGCCCGCCCGGAGGCCCGGGAGCGCCGTCGTCAGAGGTCGCAGTCGCAGAGCAGGTTGAGCTCGACGACCTGCTCCCCCTCCTCCGGGCGCGCCCACGCCTCCGCCTCGGCGCGCGTCGCGAAGCTCCGTCCCGCGAGCCGTCCGTTCGCCAGCAGGACGCTCACGCCCACGACGTCCCGGACGTCGTCCGTCTCTCCCGTCGTCACCCTCGGTCCTCTCCGCCCGCCGCCCTCGCGCGGGCCACCTGGTCGTTCCGCCCCTCTCCCGGGGAACGCGCGGGGAGGCGCGTTCATGCCCGGCGCGCGCACCGCTGCGACCCGACGGACCGAGGCCCGCCGAGCCCGGGCGAGGCTCAGCGCGTGAGGACGGCGACCGCCTCGAGGTGGTGCGTCATGGGGAAGAGGTCGAACGCGCGCAGCGCGGAGAGCCCGTAGCCGTGGTCGGCGAGGTAGGCGACGTCGCGCGCGAGGGCCGCCGGGTCGCACGCCACGTACACGACGCGCGACGGGCGACGGGCGGCGATCGCCTCGACCACGGCGCGCCCGGCGCCGACGCGCGGCGGGTCCAGCACGACGACGTCGGCGTCGGCCGGCTCGTCCGCGAGGACGCGCTCGACCGGCCCGTGGTGCAGCGTGACCCGGTCGATCCCGTGCGCGTTGCGTCGTGCGTCGCGCACCGCGCGGTCGTCCCCCTCGACCGCGACGACCGAGCCCGCGCTCCCGACCGCCTCGGCGAGCGGGGTCGTGAAGAGACCGGCGCCCGAGTAGAGGTCGAGCACGCGCGCGCCGTCGACGTCGCCCACCCCGTCGAGGACCGCGCGGGTCAGCGTGGCGGGCGCCTCGCGGTGCACCTGCCAGAACCCGGCGGCCGCGACGCGGTAGACGTGCTCCTGGTCGCCGAGGGCGACGCGCTCGACGACGCTGCGGCGCGCGTTGGGTCGCTGGTCGGGCGACCCGCCGCGCCAGGGCGTGCCGTCCACGAGGAGCACGGGCGCCGAGCCGACGGGGGCGACGAGCTCGATGCGCGTGCCGGGGCGCCACGTGCGCGTGAAGACCTTCTCGTGCACGGCGAGGTCCGCGGCGTCCTCGCTCGCGAGCGGCATCGACTCGAGCGGGACGACGTCGTGCGAGCGGAAGCGGTGCATGCCGGCCCGTCCCCCGCCGTCGGCCACGAGGTCCACGCGCGTGCGGTAGGCGAGGCCGCCGCGCTCGTCGTCGCCGGGCAGACCCTCGACCTCGACCTGAGGGTGAGACTCATCGAGGTCGATCCCCGCGATCCGGCGCAGCTGCTCGGCGAGGACGTCGCGCTTCCAGCGCCGCTGCGCGGGGAGGGCCACGTGCGCGAGCTCCCCGCCGCCCACCCCGCCGGGACCGGCCTCCGGCCACACCGACGGCACCCGGTCGGCCGACGCCTCGAGGACCTCGACCGCGTCCGCGCGCCAGAACTTCGCGGCGTCGCCGCCCTCCGTGACGCGCGCGCGGACGCGCTCGCCGGGCAGCGCGTGGCGCACGAAGACGACGCGGCCGTCGTGCCGCGCGACGCAGTGCCCGCCGTGCGCGACCGGGCCGACCTCGAGCTCGACCTCGACCTCAGGTCGAGGCTCGACGCGCGGCGACCGCCGGGTCTGGCGCCCCGAGCGCCGGCCCGGACGGCGCGGGACGTGCCGGGGCTCGAACGGGTCGGAGGGCACGGCGGGACCACGCGAGGAGGACGGCATGCCCCCAGTATCCCGGACGCGGCCGTCGCTCGCCGCCCGTCAGTAGCCGGTGAAGCGCTGGCGGAACCCCTCGCCCTCGAGGCCCGTCTGGCCCTGCGACGAGGAGAGCTGCCACGGCACGGACGCCACGACGACGCCGGGCGTGAAGAGCAGGCGACCCTTGAGTCGCAGCGCGCTCTGGTTGTGCAGCAGCTGCTCCCACCAGTGCCCCACCACGTACTCGGGGATGTAGACCACCACGAGGTCGCGCGGCGACTCGCGCCGCACCGAACGCACGTAGGACAGCACGGGTCGCGTGATCTCCCGGAAGGGCGAGTCGAGCACGCGGAGCGGCACCGGGAGGTCGAGCGCCTCCCACTGGCGCATGAGCTCGTCGACGTCGTCCGGGTCGACGCCGACGGTGACGGCCTCCAGCACCGACGGGCGCGACGCGCGCGCGTACGCGAGCGCGCGCATCGTCGGCCGGTGGATCTTCGACACGAGCACGATCGCGTGCACGCGGCTCGGCAGGGCGCGCGCCGCGGTGGCCTCGTCGTCGCCGAGCGCGAGCTCGTCGCGCACCGTGTCGTAGTGCTTGCGGATCGACCGCATGAGCACGAACACGAGGCCCATGGCGAGGATCGCGATCCAGGCGCCGTGCGTGAACTTCGTGACGAGCACGATGACGAGCACCGTCGCGGTCATCGCGAGGCCGACCGCGTTCACCGCGCGCGAGCGGCGCATCCGCGAGCGCTCGCGCGGCTGGTGCTCGGTGCGCAGCGCGCGCGTCCAGTGCCGCACCATCCCGAGCTGGGAGAGCGTGAACGAGACGAACACGCCCACGATGTAGAGCTGGATGAGGCGCGTGACCTGCGCGTCGAACGCCCAGATGAGCACGATCGCGGCGACGGCGAGCGTGATGATGCCGTTCGAGAACGCGAGCCGGTCGCCGCGCGTGTGCAGCTGCCGGGGCAGGTAGCCGTCCTTGGCGAGGATCGAGCCGAGCACCGGGAAACCGTTGAACGCGGTGTTGGCCGCGAGGACGAGGATGATCCCCGTCACCGCCGAGACGACGTAGAACAGCACCGGCACGCCGCTGAACACCGTCTCCGCGAGCTGCCCGAGCACCGGGTGCTGCACGTAGTCGGCGGGCAGCGGCTCGCCGTCGAGCGCGAGCTGCGTGTGCGGGTCCTCCGCGTAGTGCACGCCCGTCGCGCGCGCGAGGAAGAGGATGGACAGCATCATCACGGCGGAGATGCCGCCGAGCAGCGCGAGCGTCGTCGCCGCGTTGCGCGACTTCGGCTTGCGGAACGCGGGGACGCCGTTGCTGATCGCCTCGACGCCCGTGAGCGCCGCGCACCCGGACGCGAACGCGCGCGCGACGAGGAACGCGCCCGCGATCCCGATCAGCCCCTGGTCGAACCCGCTCTCGGCCGTGAGCTCGAACCGCGCGCTCTCCGCCTGCCCCAGCGAGCCGGTGACGTACCGGAAGAACCCGACGACCGCCGTCGTGCCGATGGCCGCCATGAACAGGTAGACCGGCACCGCGAAGAACGTGCCGGACTCCTTGACCCCGCGCAGGTTGACGAGCGTGAGCAGCACGACGAGACCGATCGCGAACGCCGCCTCGTGGTCGCGCAGCGCGGGGATCGCGCTCGCCGCGTACTGCGCTCCCGAGGAGATCGACACGGCGACCGTGAGCACGTAGTCGACCATGAGCGCCGACGCGACGCCGACGCCCGCGGTCGGTCCGAGGTTGACCGTCGCGACCTCGTAGTCGCCGCCGCCCGACGGGTAGGCGCGCACGTTCTGGCGGTAGGACGCGACGACCGTGAGGAGCACGACCACGACGGCGAGCCCCACCCACGGGGAGATCATCGTGGCGCTGAGGCCCGCGATCGCGAGGGTCAGGAGGATCTCGTCGGGCGCGTACGCCACGGACGAGAGCGCGTCCGACGCGAAGACGGGCAGGGCCACGCGCTTGGGGAGCAGCGTGTGGCCCAGGTGCTCGCTGCGGACCGGCCGCCCGAGCAGCAGCCGCTTCGCGGCATCAGCGATCTCCGACACGAGGCCTCATGCTATGCCCGCCGTCGCCCGGCCGCGCTGGTGCGCGCCGGGCGGGCCGCCGGACGGTAGCGTTCGACTCGTGCACTTCGTGATCATGGGCTGCGGCCGGGTCGGCGCGACCCTCGCCCAGTCCCTCGAGTCGAGCGGGCACTCGGTCGCCGTCGTCGACCAGAACCCTGACGCGTTCCGCCGCCTCTCCTCCGAGTTCACCGGGAAGAAGGTCACGGGCGTCGGGTTCGACCGCGACACGCTCGTGCAGGCCGGCATCGAGGACGCGTACGCCTTCGCCGCGGTCTCCGACGGCGACAACTCGAACATCCTCTCCGCGCGCGTCGTGCGCGAGACGTTCGGCGTCGAGAAGGTCGTCGCGCGCATCTACGACCCGCAGCGCGCGGAGATCTACCAGCGCCTCGGCATCCCGACCGTCGCGACCGTGCGGTGGACCGCGGACCAGGTGCTGCGCCGCATGCTGCCGTTCGGCGCGACGGACGAGTACCGCGACCCGTCGGGCCGGGTGCGGCTCGCGCAGGTGGACTTCCACCCGGGCTGGATCGGGCGGACCGTGCGGGCCATCGAGGACGCGACCGGCGCGCGCGTCGCGTTCGTCAGCCGGTTCGGCGACGGGACCGTCGTCACCGAGCGCACCGTCCTGCAGGAGAACGACGTGCTGCACGTGATCATGGAGGACGAGCGCGCGGCCGCCGTCGAGCGCCTGCTCACCCACGCACCGAAGGTCGAGGCCGAGTGATGCGCGTCGTCATCGCGGGAGCGGGCTCGGTCGGCCGCTCGATCGCCCGGGAGCTCCTCAGCCACGACCACGAGGTCATGCTGATCGACAAGCAGCCGGCGGCGATGCGCGTCGCCCAGGTCGCCGAGGCGGACTGGCTGCTCGCGGACGCGTGCGAGCTGTCGTCGCTCGCGGACGCGAAGGTCGACGAGTGCGACGTCATCGTGGCCGCGACGGGCGACGACAAGGTCAACCTCGTCGTGTCCCTGCTCGCGAAGACGGAGTTCGGCGTGCCGCGCACGGTCGCGCGCGTCAACAACCCGAAGAACGAGTGGATGTTCGACGAGTCGTGGGGCGTGGACGTCGCCGTCTCGACGCCGCGCATCATGACGGCGATGGTCGAGGAGGCCGTCGCCGTGGGCGACCTCGTCCGCATCTTCACGTTCCACCAGTCGGGCGCGGACATCCTCGAGGTGACGCTCCCGCCGGGGTCCCCGCTCGTCGGTCGCCGCGTCGGTGCCGTCCCGTGGCCGCCGGACACCGTGCTCGCCGCGATCGTCCGCGGCGCGCGCCCCATCGCGCCCAGCCCGGACGACACGCTGGAGGTCGGCGACGAGCTCCTGCTCGTCACCGGGAGCGAGGCGGACGAGGACGCGCTGCGCCGGCTCCTCGCCGACGCGCCGGACGAGCGGACGGCGACGCCGGACGACGAGCCGCAGCAGGCCGTCGAGTCCCCGGTGCCGGCTCCCGAGGCCGACGACGACGCCCCGCTGCAGGCCCCCGAGGCGACCGACGACGCGCGGTGACGCGCCGTCCGCCGGCGGGTGGTCGCGCTACGCGGCCGGACGGTCCGCGGCGGGACGGTCCGCGACGGCGTGCGGACGACGCACGAGGACCCACGTGAGCCACAGGACGAGCGCCCACAGCGGGATGCCCATGACGAGCCGCGCCGTGCCGAGCCAGCCGACGTCGCCGTCGAGGTACAGCGGCACCTGCACGGCGAGGCGCGCCGCGAACAGGCCGATCCAGAGCCACGTCGCGGCCGTGTAGCGGCGCAGGAGCGCGCGGTCGGACCGCCACGCGCGCGCCCAGCGCGCGAACGCGCCGGGCTCCCCCGGCTCCGCGGCCGCCGTGCCGTCCGGCGACGCCGGATCGCCCGGCTCGCCCTCCGCGCGCGCGTCGTCGGCGGCCGCGGGCGACGTCGTCGCCGCCCCCGCGCCGAAGCCGCTGCGGAAGCCCTCGACGACGAGACCGACGAGCGGCCAGCGCACCAGCACCGAGACGAGGAGCGCGACGAGGTACGCCGCGTTGGTCCACAGCCCCCAGGCGAAGTAGTCCTGCGCCTCACCCGAGCGCCACGCCCAGATCACGCCGATCCCGACGCCGAGCAGCCCGCCGAAGGCCTGGGTCACGGGCGTGCGCTGGACCAGACGGGCCGCGACGGCGACGAGCGCGGCGGCCACGGACGTCCACAGCGCCCACGGAAGGTTCGTCGTCGCGACGTACACGACGACGAACACGAGCCCCGGGGCCACCGACTCGACGAGCCCGCGGACACCGCCGATCGCGTCCGCGACCGAGAACTCCTGACCGGCGAGCGCCCGGACGCCGCGCGCGCGGCCGTCCTCGGGCGCCGCGACGTCGTCGACGACGGTCTCCGCGACGTCGGCGTCGTGGGCCGCGGACGGCTCGTCGGCGTCGGGACGCTGCGCGGGGCCGCTCGGGTCGCTGCTGGGTGTCATCTCGTGGCGTCCTCGGTGGCTCGGGGTCGGTCGGCCGCGGTCCCGGCGACGGGTCCGGCGCGGCCGCGGCGGACCCGCAGGATCGTACGGCACGGCACGGCACGGTGCGGCGGGCGCCGCCGCGCGTCACTCCCCCGGCTTGGCGAGGAGCTCGTAGCGCGGGTTGAAGATGGTGCGCCGCCCGTCGACGTCGCACACGAGGCCCTCGACGAGCGCGCGGCGCCCCGGCTCGATCCCCGCGATGCGGCGACGGCCGAGCCATACGAGGTCGACGACGCCGGAGCCGTCGAACAGCTCGACCTCGACCGTCGGGACGCCCTCGCGCGGCCGCAGCACGACCGAGCGCAGGACGCCGGAGATCTTGGCGCGGCGGCGGTTGGGCAGGTCGGAGACGGCCCGGCAGCCCTTCTGCCGCGCCGCCTCGGTGCGCTCCTCGTCCGCGGCCAGCTCCTCCTGGGAGGCGAGCGCCGTGCGCCAGGCGTCGCGCAGCGTGGGGGCCATGTCAGCGGATCTCCGTGATCTCCGGCCCGCGCGTGAGGGGGTCGAACGAGGGCGTCGCAGGGGTTCCGGCGGGAGCAGGCGGCGTCGCGGCCGGGCCCTTGCCCGGCAGGTGCAGCGCGAGCAGGTCGCGCGGGGGGCGCGGGCTCTGGTCGCGGACGACGACGATGTTCGCGAACACCGACTCGAGCAGCCGCGCCTCGGCCGGGTCGACCGCGGCCTTGCCCGTGAGGACGCCGCGCAGGAACCAGCGCGGGCCGTCGACGCCGACGAAGCGCGCGGGCCGCACGCCGGGGCGACCGTCCGGCGTCTGGGCGGGGATGCGTGCGAGCAGCTCACGGCCGAACGGGCCGGGGATGTCGTCGACCGTGCCGCCCTGCTTGGTCACCGAGGCCGCGATCTCGCCCCGGATCTCGTCCCAGATGCCCTCGGTGCGCGGCGCGGCGAACGCCTGCACCTGCAGGCCCGAGCCTGCGACCGCGCACGCGACGCCCGTGATGCGCTGGGTCTTCTTGTCGACCTCCATGCGCAGCTCCATGCCCGGGACGCCCGGCAGCCACACGGCACCGAGGTCGAGGCGCGGCCCGCGCTCGGGGACCTGCGAGGAGTCGAACGGGCCGCGGGCCGGCTTCTCGTCCGCGACCGCGGGGGCGGGCGCGCCGGCGTCGACCTGCTCGGGCGCGGTGCCCGACGGCTCGGGCGACTCGGCCGGCTCGGACGACCTGGAGCGACGGAACAGACCCACGGACGAACTCCTTCACCTGCCCGGCACTCGGCCGGGACTCCTCACGGGGCGCTCGCCCCGCACTGATTCCACACTAGCCCGCGCAGCGGCGGGTCGGGAGCGCCGGTCAGGGCGCGGGCGTCCACCCGCCGCTCGACCCGAATCCGCCCTCGCCGCGGTGCGAGCCGGGCAGCCGCTCGGCCTGCACGAACCGCGCCCGCTCGACCCTCTGCACGACGAGCTGCGCGACCCGGTCGCCGCGGCGCAGCACGACGCTCTCGCGCGCGTCGGTGTTGAGCAGCGTCACCTTGATCTCGCCGCGGTACCCGGCGTCGACCGTGCCCGGGGCGTTGACGACGGTGACGCCGTGCTTCGCGGCGAGGCCCGAGCGCGGGTGCACGAACGCCGCGTACCCGTCGGGCAGCGCGATCGACACGCCCGTCGGCACCACGGCGCGCTCCCCCGGCGCGAGCTCGACGTCGACGGTGGTCACGAGGTCCGCGCCCGCGTCGCCCGGGTGGGCGTAGGCGGGCAGCGGGACGTCGTCGAGCAGCGTGATGAGGACGTCGACGTCCCCGGTCGTGGGCTGGTGGTGGTTCGGCACCCGCCAGAGCCTAGTGGTCCCGCGGAGGCCGGGCGAGCACGTCGGGCCGCTCCGCGACTGCTGGGATGATGGACCCATGACCGACGCCGCCGACCGCAGCATCCCGTCCTCGACCCCGGCCGCCGCCGGGAACGCCGGCCCGAGCGCGCCGTCGTACCAGGAACGGCTCCTGCCCGGCGTGGGCGGCTGGGCCGCGGCGCTCGGCTTCGCCGCGGTCCTCGGGATCGCGCTGTGGCCCGCGAGCCACGCGATCGCGCTCGGCGTGGGCGCGCTCGCCGCCGCGGCCGGCGTCGTGGCGCTGTGGTGGACGTCGCCGGTCGTCGCGGTCGCCGACGGCGAGCTGCGCGCCGGGCGGGCCCACATCCCCGTCAGGCTGCTCGGCCAGGTCACGACGCTCGACGCCGAGGCGATGCGCGTCCAGCTCGGACCGCGCCTCGACGCGCGCGCGTACGTGTGCCTGCGCGCGTGGGCGCGCACCGGCGTGCACGTCACGCTCGAGGACCCGCAGGACCCCACGCCGTACTGGCTCGTCTCGACGCGCCACCCGCAGCGCCTCGCCGACGCGCTGCGCGCCGCGCGCGCGGCCTGAACCGCGTCGCCCCGGTCGAGCCGCGGACGACCCCGCGGGGACGACGCCGACCGCCGCAGACGACGACGGCCGCCGCCCCGGGGAGGGGGCGACGGCCGGCAGGGTCGTCGTGCGGTGCGGCTCAGGCGGCGCACTCCGAGCAGATCTGCTGCCCGTTCTTCTCGTACGCGAGCTGGCTGCGGTGGTGCACGAGGAAGCAGCTCGCGCACGTGAACTCGTCCGCCTGACGAGGCAGGACCCGGACGGAGAGCTCCTCGCCGGACAGGTCGGCACCGGGCAGCTCGAAACCTTCCGCCGCCTCGGTCTCGTCCTCGTCAACGACGCCCGAGCTCTTGTCGGAGCGACGAGCCTGGAGCTCCTGGAGCGAGTCCTCGCTGAGCTCCTCTTCACTCTTGCGGGGGGCGTCGTAGTCTGTTGCCATCTGTGGGGTCACTCTCCGGAGTATTCGTCGATCGCGACAGTGCCCGTCCGGACCGCCGGCCAGGGGCCGGTGTGCCGGTCGGCACAGGTGCGGGGCGCGGGGGGCACCCCGTGACGTGGCGTGCGTCGAGGTCGTCGCTGCACGTGCACGCTGATCAATGCGCGGCGCACCGGAATTGTTCCCGGCGGGCCCCCGGATTCTGCACCATTTCGCGAGGCGTTGCACCCCGTACGGCGCACGTCGTGCGGTGTCGTTCGTCACGGGCGAACACGCGCCCGCTCGAGGAGGGCGGGCGGCCCTCGCCGACGCCCCCGCCGGGACCTCAGGAGTCCCTGTCGGCGTCCACGTCCTCGAGGACCCGGACCAGCCGGGCGACCGCCTCGGGCGGTCCGGCGACGACCATCTCGCGGTCCGCCGGACGCCCGCGCAGTCCGGTCACCCGCGCGCCGGCCTCCTGCGCCACGAGCGCGCCCGCCGCCATGTCCCACGGGTTGAGGCCCCGCTCGTAGTAGAGGTCGAGCTCTCCCGTCGCCACGAGGCACAGGTCGATCGCCGCCGAGCCCAGCCGGCGGATGTCGCGCACCTGCGGCAGCACGTCGACGAGCACGCGGGCCTGCGCCCGACGGCGGTCGGCGTCGTACCCGAAGCCCGTCCCGACGAGGCACTGCCCGAGGCCGGTCTCGGCGTTGACGCGCACGGGGCGGCCGTCGAGCGTCGCGCCCGCGCCGAGCCCCGCCGTCCACGTGCGGTCGTCGACGACCGAGTGCACCGCCCCGGCGAGCACCGTCCACTCGCGCGGGTCGGGCGGGCCCACGACGGCCGCGACGGACACCGCGTACGACGCGACGCCGTAGAGGTAGTTGACCGTCCCGTCGACGGGGTCGATCACCCACGTGATCCCGGACGTGCCGGACGACGAGCCCTCCTCCTCGCCGAGGATCGCGTCGTCCGGACGCGCCGCCGCGATCTCGCGCCGCAGGAGGGCCTCGGAGTCCGCGTCCATGCGCGTGACGACGTCCGTCGCGGTCGACTTGGTCGCCGCCACCTCGACCTGGTCGGGGCGGCCGGAGCGCACGAGCTCGCCCGCCTCGCGGGCGAGGCGCTCGGCGAGGTCGCGCAGGTCGGCCACGGTCACGTCGTCCGGCAGGCGGGGGTCGTCGATGAAGAGGCGCACGGCTCACATCCTGCCCGACCCGCGGCGCCCCGTGCGACCTTCCCACGGGCCGGGGGCCGCCCAGCCGAGCCGGAGCGAGAGCAGGCGGAAGCCGAGCACGAGCGCGAGGACGCCCGCCTGGGACAGCGGACCGAGCGCGCCGAGCCCCGCGAGCGCGGCGGTCAGCGCGGCGCCCGCGAGCGCCGGGATCGCGTAGAGCTGCTTGTCCTGGAACAGCAGCGGCGCCTCGTTGGTGAGCAGGTCCCGCAGGATGCCGCCACCGACGCCGGTGAGGACGCCGACGAAGACCGCCGCGAGCGGGCCGACCCCGTACTCGAGCCCCTTCATCGTGCCGGACAGGACGAAGAGCGCGAGCGCGCCGGCGTCGAGCACGATGATGCTGCGCCGCAGGCGCTCGAGCCGCGGGTGCCAGAAGAACGTCACCGCGCCGGCGAGGACCGCGGCTGCGACGAGCCGCCAGTCCGAGATCCCGACGGGCGGGATCGCGCCGATGAGGACGTCGCGCAGGAGACCTCCGCCGAGTCCCGCCGCCCACGCGAGGACGAGCACGCCGACGAGGTCGAACCGCTTGCGCACCGCGGCGAGCCCGCCCGACAGCGCCGCGAAGAAGACGCCGGCGAGCTCGAGCGCGTCGCCGGGCACCAGGTCGAGGATCACACCCCGCATCATCCCAGCCGGGCGCGCGACCGCCCGGGAGCCGCGCGCCGAGTCCGCGGCACACCGCGCGTGCTGCGCCGCTCGCGGGTGGGACGATGGCACCCTCGAGACAGCGGTGCGGCGGACGTCACGGTCCGCGGAGCCCGGCGGGCCCCCGGACGGCCCGCCCGGCGACGGGGACCTCGCGGCACCGCGAGCGCCACCGGGCGCGGCGACACGGGAGGACCCATGGACGAGCTGGAGCTGGTGAGACTGCACGAGGACGGGGAGCACCTCGTCCTGCGCGCGACGGGCGGCGCGCAGTTCACGCTGCCGATCACCGAGGCGCTGCGCGCGGCCGTGCGGCGGGACCGCCCGCACCTCGAGCACCTGCGCGCGGAGGGCGAGCGCAACCTCGCCCCGCGCGAGATCCAGGCGCGGCTGCGGGCCGGCGACACCGTCGAGGCGGTCGCCGAGGTCGCGGGACTGGCCGTCGAGCACGTGCGCCGGTTCGCCGGCCCGGTCGTCGCGGAGCAGGAGTACGTGGTGGAGCGCGTCCGCGGCTCGCGCCCCGGGCACGAGGAGGACTCGCCGACGGTCGGCGAGCTCGTCGCGCAGCGGCTCGCCGCGCGCGACGTCGACCCGGAGTCCGTGGACTGGAGCGCCGCGCGCGAGCACGGCGCGCCGTGGGTCGTGACGGCCGCGTTCGAGGTCGGCTCGGGCAGCCGCGCCGCACGCTGGTCCTACGACCCCGGCACGCGCGTGCTGCAGCCGCTCGACGACGAGGCCCGGTGGCTCGCGGGGACGGACGCCCCGCAGGACCCGACGCCGGGTGCGGTCGCCGTGTTCGACGTCGACGCGACCGGTCGCGGGCGACGCGGCGGGCCGCCGGCCGACGACGGGACGGCCGAGCTGCTCGACGACCTCAGCCAGCGCCGTGGGGTGCGCCCGCGGCGCGCGCCCGGCGGCCCGGTCGAGGTCGAGGGACAGGAGCCGTTCGAGGGCTTCGGGCCGCAGGTCGGGCGCGTGCCGGACGAGCGCGACGACTCCCCCGCGCCGTCGGGCGCGACGGTCGTCCACCTCCCGACGATCCGGCCGCTCGACGACGCCCCGACGGACGCCGCGGCGCCGTCCGGGGGCGACGCCCCGGAGGGGCGCGACGACGTGCCCGCGGAGAGCCGGCCCCGCGACGAGCACCCGTCGGCGTCACGCCCCGCGCCCGACGCCGACGCGCCGCCCGCCGCGGCCGAGCCGCCGCACGCGGGCCGCCCGCAGGGCGCGCGCGAGCCGCGCAGGGGGAAGAACCGCTCGCGTGCCAAGGTGCCGAGCTGGGACGAGATCGTGTTCGGGGCGCGCCCGGAGTAGTCGCCGGCTCGGGCCGGCGACGGCGGGCGCGAGCCGGTGACTCGCGACGACCCGGTCGACGGAGCCGTCGGGTGCGGTCAGCGCGGCAGGTCGAGCGCGAGCCCGTCCTGGGTCGCGAGGCGACGGGCGACGGTCGTCGTCATGCGGCGCATGTGGTGGCGACGGCACAGGACCTCGTAGCCGATCTCGCCCGACCCCGCGTCCACGTCCCCGACGACGACCTGGTCGCCCTCGACGACCATGCGGCCGTCCACGGTGCGGGCGTTGTGCGTCGCGCGCCGCCCGCACCAGCACAGCGACTCGACCTGCAGCACCTCGACCCGGTCGGCGAGCTCGATGAGCCGCGCCGACCCGGGGAACAGGCGCGTGCGGAAGTCGGCCGTGATCCCGAACGCGAACACGTCGATCTCGGTCTCGTCGACGAGCCGGGCGAGCTGCTCGACCTGCGCCGGGGAGTAGAACTGCGCCTCGTCGCACACCAGGTAGTCCACGGGCACGGGCTCGGCCGTGACGAGCGACCAGAAGTCGGTGTCGTCGTCGACCTCGCGCGCGACGACCTCGAGCCCGAGGCGGGACGACAGCCGGTCCGACCCCGCGCGGTCGTTGCGCGAGAAGATCAGCCCGCGGCGCCCGCGTGCCGCGTGGTTGTGGTCCAGCTGGAGCGCGAGGGTGGACTTGCCGCAGTCCATGGTCCCGGAGAAGAAGACGAGCTCGGCCATCGGGGGCGTTCCTTCGCGAGGTCGGTCGGGCGGGGTCGGACGGCGGGTCGGGCGGGCTCAGGTGGCCGCGACGAGGAGCGGCACGCGCATCTCGCGCTCGGTGAGCGAGCCGTGCACCCCGACGAGGCCGAGCGACGCGGGCGTCTGGGTGCGCGAGTCGACGACCGTCGCGCGGCCGCGCATCGCGACCACGACGTCACCGGCCGCCGCGACCGCGTCCGGGCGCGGGTCGGGCCCGAGCAGGCCGCGCGCGAGCACCTCGTCACGGCCGAGGACGAGCGCGTCCTCGCCCAGCGCGTCGCGCCAGCGCTCGGCGACGGCCTCGGCCTCCCCCGGCTCGGCGTAGACGTGCACCGCGCGCGGCTCGCCGCCCACGAGCGCCACGCCCCGCGACAGGACCGGGTCGGTCGCGACGTCGCGGCGCAACGCCGGGTCGACGTCGACCATGCCGTGGTCCGCGGTGACGAGCACGAGCGTGCCCGTCGGGACCGACCGGACGAGCCGGGCGAGCTCGCGGTCGAGCGCCTCGAGCTCGTCGCCCCACTGCCAGGACGCGCTGCCGTGGTGGTGGCCGGCCTTGTCGACCTCGCCCCAGTAGACGTACACGAGGCCGGGGCGGGCGAGCGCACGCACCGCGGCGTCGACGCGCGCAGGCAGTCCCTCGCCCGCGGCGTAGGTGCCGCCGCGCAGGGCCGCGAGCGTCATCCCGGACCCGGCGAACCGCGCCGGCCCGGTCGACGTCACGGCGAGCCCGGCCGCGGCGACGCGCTCGAGGACCGGCTGCTCGCGCTGGAGCTCCGCGGGCGGCGGGGCGCCGTCCCACGACACCATGTTCGCGAGGCCACCGGTCACGGGGTTGCGCTGGGTGTACCCGAGCATGCCCGTGCGGCCGGGCGCCGTCCCGGTGCCGAACGCGCCGATCGCGGCGGCGGTCGTGCTGGGGAACGTCGAGGTGAGGGCGCGCGCGTCGGGCAGCAGGGAGCGCAGGAACGGCGCGTGCCCGGCCCGCTCGGCGAGGTTGAGGTGCCCGAGGCCGTCGACGAGCACGACGCACACCCGCTCGGCGCGGGGCAGGTCGAGAGCCGTGCGCGCGCGCTCGCTCGCGACGCCCGTCGCCGTCGTGAAGCGCACGCCGAGCGCGCCCGCCGCGGCGGGGAGCACCGCGGCGAGCCCGCCGTCGCCGTGCTCGGGGGCGAGCAGCCCCACCGGGAGCGCCGGAGCCGCCGGCAGACCGGCCTCGTCCGCGCGTGCCTCGCTCACCGGGCGCTGTGCCTAGCCGTGGCGCGCGAGAGCGCGCGCGCGAAGTCGACCGCCGCGCGGACCGCGTCGCGACCCTCCGCCTCGGCGCTCACGCGCACGACGACGTCGTCGGGGGTGATCTGGCCGGTGAGGCCGTGGTCGGCGTCGCACGCCGGGTCGGGGCACGTGGCCGGCTCGAGGTCGACGCGCGAGACGGCGCCCCAGCCGAGCGCGAGCGTCACCTCGAGCGGCGCGGTCCCCGCGCGGTGCTCGTGCGGCTCCGCGACGACGTGCGTGAGGGACACCGAGCGCACCTCGGCCAGCGGGACCGACTCGGTCGTGGCCGCGGCGGACGCCGACGGGTTCTCGCTGTCGGCGGGGTGGTCGTCCACGTGCGCGGTGACGAGGCGCGTGGGCGTGAGGACGAGCACCGTGAGGTGGCGACGCACCTCGGCCGCGTCGAACGTCGTCTCCGGCAGCACGAGGTGCGAGACGATCTCCTCCCCCGCGACCGCGAGGTCGAGGACGTCCGCGACGAGCTCCGGGTAGTAGCCGGCGCGGTGGAGCTGGGTCGTCAGGTCGGTCCAGGCGTTCGATGTTGCTGAGGGCACCCGCGCATTCTCCCATCCGGCGCACCGCCCCGGCCACCTGCCGCGGCGGCGCTGTGGACCGCGGGACGCCGCGGACGGCGGCGTCAGCCGGGCAGCGCGCGCCGGAGCGCGTCGGCGCGCTGCGCGTCGGCGAGCGTCACGCGCGCGCTGAGCACGGCGGCGTCGTGCTCGGACACGACGACCGGGTAGAGCTCGAGGCTGCGCACCTCGGGCAGGTCGTCCGCGAGCACGGACACGCGCGCGAGGACGTCCTCGAGCGCGGCCGTCGCGACCGCGTGCGTGCCCATGTACCCGAAGAGCCGCGGCGCGGCCCGCACCGAGCGCACCATCGCCGCGACGTCGACGTCCGTGAGCGGCGGCACCCCGTACGCCACGTCGCCCAGCAGGTCGACGGCGTCGCCCGCGAGGCCGAACGACACGACCGGGCCGAACAGCTGGTCCTCGGTCGAGCGGATCACGCACGCCACGCCCGCGTCCGCCATCGCCTGGATCTCGAACGGCTCGTCCGCCGCGGCGGGCAGCACGGCCGCGAGCGCCTCGCGCATCTGGGCGACGTCGGTGCGCAGCTCGGTCTCGTCCCCGATGTCGAGCCGGACGCCGCCGAGGTCCGCGCGGTGCCGCAGCCCGGCGGCGGTGCTCTTGAGCACGACGGGCCACCCGACCTCGTGCGCGGCCGCGACGGCCTCGTCGGCGGTGCGGACGCGACGCGCCGGCCAGACCCGCACGCCGTAGCACGCGAGGAGCTCGGCGGTCGTGGCCGGGTCGAGCTCGACGGCGTCCTTGTCGCCGAGGGTGCGCTCCACGAGCGCGCGGGCGCGCGCGGCGTCGGTCCCCGCGGGGCGCACGACCGTGCCGTGGTCGGCCTCTCGCCAGCGCGCGTACCGCACGACGGCGCCGAGCGCGGCCACCGCGTCCTCGGGCGTGGAGTACGCGGGGACGCGGCGCAGCCCGTCCGGCGCCGCGTCGTCGGCGGCCGGGGCGGCGAGCTCGTCGGTGAGGCCGTGGAGCCCGAGCATGCTCGCGACCGTCGTGCGCCCCGTGCGTGCCGCCGCGGCGGCGACCGCGCGCGACACGTCCTCGCGCCGCGGCCGGGCCACGGGGACCTGGACCACGACGACGACGTCGCACGCGTCGGGCGCGTAGAGGGCGTCGACGGTCGCCGCGACGTCCTCGGCGGACGCGTCCTCGGGCAGGAAGTCGGTGCGCGCGACGACGAGCCCGGCGGACGACGACGCCTCGGCGACGAGGGCCGCGAGCGAGGCGGAGCTCGCGAGGATGCCCACGCGGCGGCCGCGCGGGAGCGGCTGGTGCGCGAGGAGCTGGGCGATGTCGATCATGTGGTGCGTGTTCTCGGCGCGGATCACGCCCGACTGGCGCAGCATCTCCTCGAGCGTGCGGCGCGGCGCGCGCGTCGAGCGCACGGCGTGCCCGGGCGGGACGACGTGCCCGGAGCGCCCGGCCGTGACGACGACGACCGGCTTGACCGACGCGAGGCGGCGCGCGATGCGGGAGAACTTGCGCGGGTTGCCGATCGACTCGAGGTACAGGCACACGACCTGGGTCGCGGCGTCGTCCTGCCAGTACTGCATGAGGTCGTTGCCGGAGACGTCGGCCCGGTGCCCTGCGGACAGGAACGACGACACGCCGAGGCCGCGCCGCGCCGTCGTCGCGAGGAGCGTCACGGCCATGGGCGCGGACTGGCTGAACAGGCCCACCACGCCGGGTGCCGGGAGGTCGTCGGCGAGGGTCGCCGCGAGCGCGGGGCGTTCGCGCGCGTCGCCCGTGCGGAGCAGGCCGTAGCTCGCGGGTCCCACGACGCGCAGCCCGGCGGTGTGCGCGACGCGCAGGAGCTCGCGCTGCAGCGCGAGGCCGTCAGGCCCCGTCTCGGCGAACCCGGCGGAGAGCACGACGACGCCGCGCACCCCGAGGCGGGCGAGCTGGCGGACCGCGTCGATCGCGTCGGGCGGGGGCAGCGCCACGACGGCGAGCTCGACCGGGCCGGGGACGTCGGCGAGGCGCGCGTGCTCGTGCGGCCCGGCGCCGTCGTGGGCCGGGAGCGGCGCGTCCGCGGCGTCCTCGTCGGGGGGCACGCCCACGACGTGCACGGTGACGTCGTGGCTGCGCACGAGCGCCGCGAGCGCGCGCCGGGCGAGGACCCGGTCGAGGGCCTCACCCGGACGGTCGGGCACGTCGCGGCGCGGCGCTCCGGGCCCGACGAGGACGACGCTCGTCGCACCGAGGAGGCCCTGCATGCTCCGGGCCTCGGCGCGGTGCTCGCGGTCCGCCATGACGGCGCGCGACCGCTCCGTGGGGTCGAGGTCGACGCTCACCTGCACGAAGCCGTCGTCCATCTGCTGGTGCACGTCGTACCCGGCCTCGCGGAACACCGCGAGCATCTTGCCGTTCTGCGGGAGCACCTCCGCGGTGAAGCGGCGGACGCCGCGCTCGCGCGCCGCGGCGGCGACGTGCTCGAGCAGCACGGACCCGAGCCCGCGGCCCTGCGCGGAGTCCGCGATGTTGAACGCGACCTCGGCCTCCGCGGGCCCGGTGCGGTCGAAGCGCGCGACGCCGATGATGTCCTCGTCCGCGTCACCGGGGGCCGCGTCGGGGGCGCCGTCGCGTGGCCGGACCGCGACGAGCGCGACGCGGTCGGCGTGGTCCACGTGCGTGAAGCGCTCGAGGTCGCGCTCGGACAGCCGCTCCATGGGGGCGAAGAAGCGCAGGTACGTCGAGCGCTCGGACTGGCCGACGTGGAAGCGCTGGAGCGCGTCGGCGTCCTCGGGGCGGATCGGGCGCACGTGGGTCGTCGTCCCGTCGCGCAGCACGACGTCGGCCTCCCACTCCACCGGGTACGTGTCCGGGCCCTGCCCGGCTGCGCCGCCGTCGCTCACGTGCCCAGGCTATGCGGTGCGACGCGCCGTGCGCCTGCGCCACCCCGCCCCGACGGGGGAGGACAATGGTCCCGGCAGCCGTGGTGAGTCGGCGTGTCGGCGCCGTGGCGTACCCTCGCGTGCGGCACGCACCCGCAGCACGTCACCGCCGGCCGCCACCGGCACGAAGCAGCGCCCTCGGGGCGCACCGAACGGCAGGAGCCCGCAGGCACATGGCGCGCAAGTCCTCGACCCCCTCGATCGACCCGGCCGAGGTGAACGAGAAGATCGTCGACGTCGACGTCCAGGCGGAGATGGAGACGTCGTTCCTCGAGTACGCCTACTCCGTCATCTACTCCCGCGCCCTGCCCGACGCGCGCGACGGCCTCAAGCCCGTCCAGCGCCGCATCCTCTACATGATGGCCGACATGGGCCTGCGCCCCGACCGCGCGCACGTGAAGTCCGCGCGCGTCGTCGGGGAGGTCATGGGCAAGCTCCACCCGCACGGCGACGCCGCGATCTACGACGCGCTCGTGCGCCTCGCGCAGGACTTCTCGCTGCGGCTGCCCCTCGTCGACGGGCACGGGAACTTCGGCACGCTCGACGACGGTCCCGCCGCCTCGCGGTACACCGAGGCGCGCCTCGCGCCGCCGTCGCTCGCGATGACCGCGGGCCTCGACGAGGACGTCGTCGACTTCGTCCCGAACTACGACAACAAGCTGCAGCAGCCGGACGTGCTGCCCGCCGCGATCCCCAACCTCCTCGTCAACGGGGCGTCGGGCATCGCCGTCGGCATGGCGACGAACATGGCGCCGCACAACCTCGTCGAGGTCGTCGCCGCGGCGCGCCACCTCGTCGCGCACCCGGACGCCGACCTCGACGCGCTCATGCGCTTCGTCCCCGGCCCGGACCTGCCCACGGGCGGCAAGATCGTCGGCCTCGACGGCGTGCGCGACGCCTACCGCACGGGCCGCGGCACGTTCCGCACGCGCGCGACCGCGCGCGTGGAGAACCTCACGCCGCGGCGCAAGGGCATCGTCATCACCGAGCTGCCGTACCTCGTCGGCCCCGAGAAGGTGATCGAGAAGATCGCCGAGGGCGTGAAGTCGAAGAAGATCCAGGGCATCACCGCCGCGACCGACCTCACGGACCGCGAGCACGGCCTGCGGATCGTCGTCGAGGTGAAGACGGGGTTCAACCCCGAGGCGGTGCTGGAGCAGCTCTACAAGTACACGCCGCTCGAGGACTCGTTCGGCATGAACAACGTCGCGCTCGTGGACGGCCAGCCGCGCACGCTCGGCCTGCGCGAGATGCTGTCCGTCTGGGTCGACCACCGGATCGACGTCGTGCGCCGCCGCTCGGCCTACCGGCTGCGCAAGCGGTCGGAGCGCCTGCACCTCGTGGACGGCCTGCTCGTCGCGATCGTCGACATCGACGAGGTCATCGAGGTCATCCGCTCGTCCGACGACGCCGCGACGGCGCGCGCCCGCCTGCAGACGGTGTTCGACCTCTCCGAGCCGCAGGCCGACTACATCCTCGAGCTGCAGCTGCGCCGCCTCACGAAGTTCTCGCGCATCGAGCTCGAGAAGGAGCAGGAGACGCTGCGCCGCGAGATCGAGGAGCTCCAGGAGATCCTCGGCAGCGACGCGCGGCTGCGGGCCGTGGTGTCCGCCGAGATGGCCGACGTCGCGAAGACGTACGGCACGCCGCGCCGCACGATCCTCCTCGAGTCGGCGGGCGCCGCCCCGACGACGACCTCGGCCGTGCCGCTCGAGGTCGCGGACACGCCGTGCTGGGCGCTGTTCTCCGCGACGGGGCTGCTCGCGCGCACGAGCGACGAGACGGAGCCCGCCCGGACCGGGCCGCGCGCCGCGCACGACGTGCTGCGCGCCGCGGTCCGCACGACGGCGCGCGGCGAGGTCGGCATCGTCACGAGCCGCGGGCGCATGGTCCGCGTGTCCGTGCTCGACCTGCCTGCGCTGCCCCCGACGGACAGCGCGCCGAGCCTGTCCGGGGGCGTCCCGCTCAGCGAGGTCGTCGCGCTCGAGCCCGGCGAGGAGGCCGTGACGATCGCGTCGATCGCCGCCGACGCTCCCCCGCTCGCGCTCGGCACCGCCCAGGGCGTCGTCAAGCGCGTGACGCCCGGCGACCCGCCCGCGAACCGTGACGACTGGGAGATCATCGGGCTCAAGGACGGCGACACGGTCGTCGGCGCGGCGCCCGCCACCGACGCGGACGAGCTCGTGTTCGTCAGCAGCGACGCGTCCCTCCTGCACTTCGACGCCTCGGCGGTGCGCCCGCAGGGCCGGCCCGCGGGCGGCATGGCGGGCATCCGCCTCGCGCCGGGTCACCGCGTGGCGTTCTTCGGGGTCGTGCCGGCGGACGTCCGTGACCTCGGGGTCGTCGTGACGATCGCCGGGTCGTCGACCGCGCTGCCCGGCACGCAGACCGGCGCCGGCAAGGTCACCCCGTACGAGCTCTACCCGGGCAAGGGTCGCGGCACCGGCGGCGTCCGGGCACAGCGGTTCCTCAAGGGCGAGGACGCGCTCATCCTCGCCTGGGTCGGCCAGGGTCCGGCGCGCGCGACGGGCTCCGGCGGCCAGGCCGTGGACCTGCCCTCGGTCGACCAGCGCCGCGACGGGTCGGGAACGCCGCTCGCCTCGCCGGTCACCGCGGTCGGCTAGCCCTCCCGCCGCCACGCACGGTCCCGCCCGCTCTCGACCCTGCGAGCCACGACCGCCCCTCCTGGACGACGCGTGCGAGCGTCACGTCGACGCCCAGGCGGGTTCTCCTTTCGCTGCGGCGACCGACTCCCGGCGCTCACGACGCAGCACTCCCAGCACGAGGAGCACCTGGCCGGCGACGTAGGTGAGCATGACCCAGAACCCGTGGGCGGGCAGGTCGTACCAGGGCGCGAAGGCGTGGAGCGCGATGAGCGCGTCCGAGACGAGGAAGACGGCGCCGCCGACGCCGGCGAGGCGGTCCACGCCGGTCGACGTGACCGCCGTCGCGACGAGAGCCACGCCGTAGACGAGCACCGGGACGAGCAGCGACCCGGCGCCCGGCGCGCACGCGACGACCAGCGCGACGAGGGCGAGCGCGTACGGCGCGAGGCCGAGCGGGCGTCGGAGCACGGAGCCTGCGCGGAACGGCCAGAACGCGAGCGTGTACGTGACCTGGGCGCAGAGGAAGAAGCCCACCATGACGAGGAACGCGGCGTCGCCGTCGGCGAGGTCGGGTGCGGCGTCCCCGAGCCACGAGAAGCCGAGCGCGACGAGTACGAGCCGGACGAGCCGCGAGCGCCGCGCACCGCCCGGGGAGGGTCGCGTCGCGAGCCACAGGCAGCCCGCGAGCAGGGGCATGAGGAACCACTGCGTCGTGTCGGCGAGCGCCGGGGCCCCGGTGAGGTGCGCGACGAGGTGGACGAGGGTGAGCAGGGCGAGCGCGCCCCACGCGGCGGGCATGGGCGTCGTGACTCCTTCGGTCGAGCGGCCGGCACCATCGCCGGCGGCCCGATCCTAGTGCGCCGCCCCGCACTCCCCAGGCCCCGGACCGTCGAGATCGTGCCCGAGACACGAGCGCACGCCGGTGCCCGCGTCCAGGGGACCTCCCTCGGGGACTGCCGAGGCTCCGTCCGGCGGTGGTCGGGGCGCGAGGAGGCCCCGGCCGCGGTCTCGTGGTCGGGGCTCCTCGGGTACCTGAGTGCGTCCGACGCTCAGCTCGCCGCCGCAGCGGCGCGCGCCTCCTTCCACGCGGAGAGCGTCGTCGGCGCGAGGATCGCGTCGTCGCCCACCGGCACGATCGTCGTCTCGTCGAGAGGCGTGCCGAAGTAGGTCGCGGCCGGGTCGGAGACCACGGTGCGCGGGTCGCCGGCCGCGGCGAGGGCGCCGCGCACGAGCTCGTCGAGGTGGAAGCGCTCGGGGCCGGCGATCTCCACGGTGGCGTTCCGCGCCGGTGCCATGGCGACGTCGGCGACCTCCGCGGCCACGTCCTGGGCGGCCATCGGCTGGATCGCTCCCGTGGACAGCGTGACCACGCCGTCCTGCGTCGCCGAGTCTGCGATGGCGGCGAGGAACTCGAAGAACTGCGTCGCGCGGACGATCGTCCACGGCACGGGCGACGCCTTGATGAGCCCCTCCTGGGCCACCTTGGCCCGCAGGTACCCGCTGCTCGGTGCACGGTCCGCACCGACGATCGAGAGCGCGACGTGGTGACCGACGCCCGCGGCCTGCTCCGCGGCGAGCACGTTCGTGGTCGACGTGGTGAAGAAGCTCAGCACGTCCGCGTCGGCGAAGGACGGGGAGTTCGACACGTCGACCACGACGTCCGCGCCCGCGAGCGCCTCGGCGAGCCCCTCGCCCGTGAGCGTGTTCACGCCCGTGTTCGGCGACGCCGGCAGCGCCTCGTGCCCCTGCTCCCGCACCCGCGAGACGACCTGCGAGCCGATCAGCCCTGTTCCCCCGATGACGACGACCTTCATGACGCACCTCCGTGACGTGGATCCGGGCGGCCCGCGGCGCGCCCCTGACTCCTGATCGACCGGCCGGGTCCGCGATCCGTGACAGCGGGCGCCGAGCACGCCGTCTCGGCGGCGCCGTCGTGACGCCGGGACGGCAAAGCCCTTGCCGCGCACGAGCCGCGCCGGGAGCATGAGGCGATGACCGAGGAGCCTGCCCGCTGGAGCCGCGCGACCGTCTACCCCGACATGTGGGTCGACCCCGACGACGACCCGCGGAACACCGACGGCGTGAGCCCCGACGGCGAGCTCGCGACCCTGCTCGACTACACGTCGAGCTATCGCATGACGCTGCTCATGAAGTGCGACGGCCTGAGCCCGGAGCAGCTCGCGCGGCGCTCCGTGCCGCCGTCGACGCTGTCGCTGCTCGGTCTCGTGCGCCACCTGGCCGAGGTCGAGCGGGAGTGGCGCGGGTGGATCTCCGACGACGGACCCGAGCCGGCGCTGTACGGCGGCGACGACGCCGACTTCGACGGCGCCGTCGCCGACCAGGCCGTGGTGGACGACGCGTACGTGAACCTGGCGCGCGAGCAGGCCGCGACCGACGCGGCGCTCGCGCTGCACCCGGACCTCGGCGAGCGCCTCGGCCCCGACCGGGTCGCGGTCCGGGAGGTCCTCGTGCACCGGATCGAGGAGTACGCCCGCCACTGCGGGCACGCCGACCTCCTGCGCGAGCGCATCGACGGTCGCGTCGGTCAGTAGGCCCCGCCGGTCCTCACCAGCGGGCGGCCACCCCGCGCCGCTCGCGGACGACCGCGTCCATGGCCGCCCGGCAGCGGGCCAGGAGCTCGGCGACGTCGGCGGGTGCCGCGCCCCGGGGTCGCTCGGGCGGCAGGATCGTCAGCCGGATCGGCGGCCGCGGACGCCACCAGGGCCGCGCGCCGTACGTGAAGACCATCGGCACGACGGGCACGCCGAGCCGGCACGCGTACGCGAACGCGCCGCGCCGGAACGGCCGCAGCGCCGTGTCGTACATGACGAGCTCGCCCTCGGGGAAGACGTGCACCCCCTGGCCCGCGTCGAGGACCCGGCGCAGCCGCTCCTCGAACGTGCGGAGCTCGCCGGGCGTGCGCGGCAGCGCCAGGGCGAGGAGGTGGGTGACGAGGAACCCGGCCACGGGGAGGCGGAAGTTCTCGGGCTGGGACGTGACGGCCGCGCGTCGGCCCCGGAACTGCCCGGCGGCCCACGGGCCGTCGAGGTAGTGCACGTGGTTCGAGACCGTCACGACGCCGCCGCCCACCGCGTCGAGGTGCTCGCGCCCCGTGACGCGCAGCCCGTGGACGACGTACCCGTACCCGCGCACGATCGCCATGGCGACGTCGAAGAAGACCGCGTCGGCGCGGCTCCAGAGTCGGGGCGTCCGGCCCTCGCGCGGGACCTCAGCGCTCATGGGAGCGCCCGTGCGTGCGGCCCTCGGTGTCCTCGTGGTCGAGCGCCGTCGGGTCCGCCGCACGGCCCTGCTCGGCCACCGCGCGGAGCAGCATCTCCTCGATCCGCGGGACGCACCGGTCGATCGCGTGCTCCGCGCCCAGCTCGGCGTAGACCGACCCCATCCGGGCACGCTCGTCGTCGTGCTCGACCCAGTAGTCGATCGCACGCGCGAGGTCCGTGGGGTCGCCCGCGCGGAAGAGGCTGCGCTCGTCGAGCGCGAACTGGCCGGTCGCCGACGCGCGGGCGTCGGCGATCACCGGGACGAGCCCGGTCGCGACGGCCTCGAGGCACCCGACGGCCTCGATCTCCGCGTCGGCCGCGTGCACGTACAGGTCGCTAGACGCGAGCACGTCGCGGAGCGCGTCCTGGGAGAGGAAGCCGATGACCGGCGGGTGCGGGAGCGACCTGCCGAGCCGCGCGTACCGCTCGGCGAGCGGCCCGCGCCCGGCGAGCACGACCTGGATGCGCTCGGCGTGCCGGGACCGGCGGACCGCCTCGAGGAGCACGTCCTGACGCTTCTCGCGGGACAGCCGGCCCGTCATGGTGATGACGAACCGTCCGGCCAGGTCGCCCCGCTTCGGCAGCCGGCGCGGGACGAAGCGCGGGTCGACGCCGTTCGACACCACGTGCAGCGACGCGCGGTACCCGTGGTTGCGCAGCTCGTCGGCGATGAACCGGCTGGGGCAGTGGACGTGGCCGAAGCGGTCGTAGAACGGCCGGAACACGGCGTACACGAGGTCGTTGAGCGGCCGCACCCGACCCAGCCCGAGGCTGTACGTGACGTTCTCCGGCTGCACGTGGAACGCGGCGGTGGCCGGGACGCCGAGAGCGCCCGCGAGCCGCTGGGCCCGGGAGCCGAGCCAGAACGGCGACATGACGTGCGCGATGTCGGCCCAGCGCAGCGCCTCGCGCAGCACGTCGTCGTCGGGCTTGGCGAGCACCCAGCCCTGGGCGGCGACGACCCGGTCGAACCCCGGGACGCCGCGCCGCCGGAGCGGGTAGCGCACGACGTCGTCGGCCGGGTGCGGGGCGTCGGATCGCTGCGTCGCGTCGTCGGCGTAGCACGCGACGCGCACCTCGTGCCCGCGCCGGCGCAGCGCGGCGGCGAAGCGCCGGGCCGAGACCGTGGTCCCGTTGGTGGGATCCTCGAACTGGTCGATGACGAGCAGGACGCGCACCCGCGGCTCCCTCACGACGCTCGGCGCACGGTCCGCGCCTGCTGACGGGATGACGTCAGGCTAGAGGACCGCCGCCGGGGGACGCCGGACGCGCCGGGAGCGTGTCGCGGTCCGCCGGGGTCCGGGCCCCGGTCCGAGCGCGCCGCCGGGCACGCTCGGACCGTCGGGCCGCAGCCGGGCGCTGCCGCGCCCGAGGTCCCGCTCAGGCGTTGGCGAGCTCGCGCTCGTCCTCCTCCGCGAGGGGCTTCTGGTCCTCGTAGCGGCGCACGACGCGGCTCACGGTCGAGCGCGACGCCGAGACCTTCTGCGCGATCTCGCGCTGGTTCATGCCCTGGCGGGCGAGCTCGACGATGCGGCGGTCGCGCTCGACGGTCGGGTCCTCCTCGCCCGGCGTCGCCTCGTCGGTCGCCGCCGCCGAGGTCTCGGCCGCCGGGCGCGCGAGGTCGAAGAGCTCGACGCGGCGCGTGTGGCCGGTCACCGTCGGCGGCTCGACGGCCGGGGCGCTCGGGGTCTCGGGGACGGGCTGCTCCCACGGGAGCGGCCGGGTGCGCCCGAACACCTCCTTGACGCGCGCCTCCAGGTCCGGCAGGGCCTCGAAGGACGTCTGGGGCACGTAGGGCTTCTCGTCCACCTCGTCCACCGCCTCGTCCGCCACGTCCACCGCGTCGGCCGTGCCGTCCTCCGCGGGCGCCTCGGTGGCGGGGAGCTCCTCGGTGATCGCGTCGTCCTGCGAGGACTCGGCCGCACGCTCCTGCGCCTCGACCACGGCCTCGGCGGCCGTCGCGCGCGCCGGCTCGGGCGCCGCGATCTCGGGAAGGGTCGAGCCCCCGAGCTCGCGGGCGTCGGCCTCGCGCGCGTCCGCCCCGCGAGCGTCCGTGACGACGGCGACCGGCGCGGCGACGACCGCGGCGACGGCCGCGACCTCGGCCGGGCCGCGCGCGGTGCCGCGCTTGACGGAGCTCGCCCCGATGAGGTCGAGCCGCGCGCCGTGACGCTCCGCCGCCTCCAGGCGCTCGACCCACACCTGCATGCGGCGCTCGAAGTCCTCGACCGTCAGGAGCTTGAGCGCGGCGTCCCGCGCGGCGCGCTGACGCTCGTGCGCGGCGCGGACCTTGCGCAGGTCCGCGGGCGAGCCGGCGCTGTCCGCGCGCGCGTCGCGCCACTGCTCCAGGGCGGAGACGTAGCCGTGGACGCGTGCCTCGCGACGACGCTCCTCGAGCGTGTGCCCCGTGACCATGTGCCGCTCCCCCACGAGCGCGAGGTGCCACATGAGCGCGGCGACCAGCGGCGGGACGAACCGGAAGATCACCATGTACGGCGTGCTCGCCGTCGGCACGGCGACCTCGTGGAGGGCCGCGAACAGGCCCGACGTGCCCGAGAGCACCCACGTGAGCGTGAGCAGGACGCCGTACGGGCGGCCTTCGAGAGCCGCGTTGCGCGCCATGAGCGCGACCGCGACGAGGCTGACCTCGAGGAAGCCCGCGAGGCCGTACGCCTCGAGCGGCGTCATGTGCGCGACCTCGAGGCCGAACAGGACCATGCCGCTGTAGGCCAGGGCGGTCGCGATGAGTGCCGCGACCACCACGGCGACCATGGGCAGATGCCTGCCGCGGTAACGCACCTGCCGCGGTGAACCGCCCGATCCGGTCTGGTCCTGCTGTGTCACGTCGTCCTCCGAGAAGTGGGGTGGGGCGCCCATATCCCAACACTCAGGACACTCCTCGTCAACGCGCCGGAACGATCCGAAACCGGATCGTGAGCAGCGGCGCGCCCGCGGGGGCCGCGACGGGCCGTCAGACCCGCGCCGGACCCTCCGGACAGCACGACGCCGCGCCCCCGTGGGGACGCGGCGTCGGTGTCGACCGGTGCTGACCGTCAGACGTTGAAGCCGAGCGCGCGGAGCTGCTCCTTGCCGTCGGTCGTGATCTTCTCCGGACCCCACGGCGGCATCCAGACCCAGTTGACGCGGAAGCCGTCGACGAGGCCCTCGAGCGCCTGGGCGGACTGGTCCTCGATGACGTCGGTCAGCGGGCAGGCCGCGGACGTGAGCGTCATGTCGATGACGGCGTGGTTGTTCTGGTCGATCTGGATCCCGTACACGAGGCCGAGGTCGACGACGTTGATGCCGAGCTCGGGGTCGATGACGTCGCGCAGCGCCTCCTCGACGTCCGCGACGTTCGGCGGGCTCGGCGTGGCGCCCTCGGCGGGCGCGCCGGTCTCGGTGGTCATCGGTTCTCCTCCGTCGTTGCCCGCGCGGCGGGCGCCGCGTCGGGGGCTGCTGCGGTCTGCGGGGCGGCGAGGGCTCCCGAGGTGACGAGCGAGTCGCGCAGCGCGGCCCACCCGAGCAGGGCGCACTTGATACGCGCAGGGTAGCGCGACACGCCCGTGAAGACGGTCGCGTCGCCGAGCTCGTCCTCGGTGGCCTCGTCGAGGCCCTTGCCGCGCGAGCCCATGAGCTCGCGGAACGCCTCGCCGAGGTGCTCGGCCTCGGTCGCGGGGCGACCGGTCACGAGGTCCGTGAGCACGGACAGCGAGGCCTGCGAGATGCTGCAGCCCTGCCCCTCCCAGCTCACGCGCTCGATGGTGTCGCCGGCGAGCTCGACGCGGAGCGTCACCTCGTCGCCGCACGTGGGGTTGACCTGGTGCGACTGGCCGCTCGTCGCGCCGTCCGTCACCTCGACCAGGCCCCGACCGTGCGGGGTCTTCGCGTGGTCGAGGATGACCTGCTGGTACATCTGCTCGATCGAGCTCATGGCGTCCTTCCTCAGTCCACCGAGAAGAACGCCCGGACCCCGGCCAATGCTTCCCGGAACGCGTCGACGTCCTCGCGCGTCGTGTACACCGACGCGGACGCGCGCGCGGTCGCGGCGATCCCGAACCGGCGGTGCAGCGGCTGCGCGCAGTGGTGGCCCACGCGCACGGCGATCCCGGCGTCGTCGAGCACCTGGCCGACGTCGTGCGCGTGCACGCCGTCCACGACGAACGACACGACGGCGAGCCGGTCCACGGGCTCGCGCGGACCGATGATCCGCACGCCCGGGATCTCCGCGATGCGCAGCAGCTCGGCCGCGAGCTCGTGCTCGTGCGCCGCGACCGCGTCCATGCCCAGCTCGTGCAGGTACTTCGCGGCGGCGCCGAACCCGACGACCTGCGCGACGGGCTGCGTGCCGGCCTCGAAGCGCTGCGGCGGGGCCATGTACGTCGACTCGGTCATCGTGACGACCTCGATCATCGACCCGCCGGTCGTCACGGGCGGCAGCGCCTCGAGCAGCTCGCGCCGCCCGTAGAGCGCGCCGACGCCCGTCGGGCCCAGCATCTTGTGGGCCGAGAACGCGGCGAAGTCGACGCCGAGCGCGGGCAGGTCCACGGGCAGGTGCGGGACGGACTGGCACGCGTCGAGCACGGTGAGCGCCCCGACCTCGCGCGCCCGCGCCACGACCGGCTCGACCGGCGTGATCGCGCCCGTCACGTTCGACACGTGCGTGAACGCCACGACGCGCGTGCGCTCCGTGATGACGCTCGCGGCGTCCTCAACGCGCACGCGGCCGTCGTCGTCCACGTCGAACCAGCGCAGGACGGCGCCCGTCCGGGCCGCGAGCTCCTGCCACGGGACGATGTTCGCGTGGTGCTCGGCCTCGGTGACGACGATCTCGTCGCCCGGGGCGAGCGCGAAGCGGCGGGCCGCCTCTCCCCCGCGCCCGAGCGTCGCGTTCGAGATCCCGTACGCGACGAGGTTGATCGCGGCCGTCGCGCCGGACGTCCACACGATCTCGCCCGGCCGCGCCCCGACGAACGCCGCGACGTCCGCACGGGCGTCCTCGAACGCCTCCGTCGCCTCCTCGGCGAGCTGGTGCGCGCCGCGGTGCACGGCCGCGTTGCGCTCCTCGTAGAAGTCGACCTCGGTGTCGAGGACGACCTGCGGCTTCTGCGACGTCGCCGCGGAGTCGAGGTAGACGAGCGGACGACCACCGCGCACGGTGCGCTCGAGCAGCGGGAAGTCCGCTCGCACGGCGGCGAGCTCGTCCGCCGTGAGGCGGGCGCTGTGCGCGGTGGTCGTCATGGCTGGCTCCTCGGGTGCGGGACGGCTCAGGCGGAGGCGGCCGAGGCGGACTCGACGGCGCCACCGAGGTAGCGGTCGTAGCCCTCCTCCTCCAGGCGCTCGGCGAGCTCCGGGCCGCCCTCCTCCGCGACCTTGCCGTCGACGAAGACGTGGACGAAGTCCGGCTTGATGTAGCGCAGGATGCGCGTGTAGTGCGTGATGAGCAGGATGCCCGCGTCGGTCTCGCCGTGGACGCGGTTCACGCCCTCGGAGACGATGCGCAGCGCGTCGACGTCGAGGCCCGAGTCGGTCTCGTCGAGCACGGCGAACTTCGGCTTGAGGAGCTCCATCTGGAGGATCTCGTGGCGCTTCTTCTCACCGCCGGAGAAGCCCTCGTTGACCGAGCGCTCGGCGAACGAGTCGTCCATGCGCAGGCGCTCCATGGCGCCCTTGACGTCCTTGACCCAGTGACGCAGCGCGGGGGCCTCGCCGTCGATCGCGGTCTTCGCGGTGCGCAGGAAGTTGGACACGGACACGCCGGGGACCTCGACCGGGTACTGCATCGCGAGGAAGAGGCCCGCGCGGGCGCGCTCGTCGACGCTCATCGCGAGGACGTCCTCGCCGTCGAGCGTCACGGTGCCGCCGGTGACCTCGTACTTGGGGTGGCCGGCGATCGAGTACGCGAGCGTCGACTTGCCGGAGCCGTTCGGGCCCATGATGGCGTGGACCTCGCCGCTGGCGATCGTCAGGTCGACGCCGCGCAGGATCGGCTTCGGCCCTTCCTTGGTCTCGACGCTGACGTGCAGGTCGCGGATCTCGAGAGTGGACATCTGGTTCTTCTCCAAGAGGTTCTGGTGAGCTGTGGGGCGCGCGCGGCGCGCCGGGTCAGTCAAGGACGGTCAGGTGGGGGCGACGACGCGGTCGACGTCGACGAGCACCTGCTCGCCGTCGACCGTCACCGGGTAGACGGGCACGGGCCGCATCGCGGGCAGCGCGGTCGGCATGCCGGTCCGCAGGTCGAACTGCGAGCCGTGCAGCCAGCACTCGACGAAGCAGCCCTCGACCTCGCCGTCCGAGAGGGACACCGCCCCGTGGGAGCAGATGTCCGAGATCGCGTGCCAACCGCCGTCGCCGTCGCGCACGACCGCGACCTCGACGACGCGCCCGTCCTCGGCCGGGAGCTCGACGCGGAGCGCCTCCTCCGGGCCGAGGTCGGACGTCGTGCAGGCGGGCTGAGCGGTCACGCCGACGCCTCGGCGGGCTCGGCGCTCCCGTCGATGATCGACATGGACTTGCTCAGCTCGCGCTCGATCGCCTCGAGCAGGCGCTCCTCGACCGACGCGACGCCGATCTCCTGGATGAGCTCGGCGAAGAAGCCGCGGACGACGAGGCGGCGCGCCTCGATCTCCGGGATGCCGCGCGCCTGCAGGTAGAACAGCTGCTCGTCGTCGAAGCGACCGGTCGCGGACGCGTGACCCGCGCCCTCGATCTCGCCCGTCTCGATCTCGAGGTTCGGCACCGAGTCCGCGCGCGCGCCGTCCGTGAGGACGAGGTTGCGGTTGAGCTCGTAGGTGTCCGTGCCCTCGGCCTCGGCCTGGATGAGCACGTCGCCGACCCACACCGCGTGCGCGCCCTCGCCCTGCAGCGCGCCCTTGTACGTCACGCGCGACTTGCAGCGCGGCACGGCGTGGTCGACGAACAGGCGGTGCTCCTGGTGCTGGTCCGCGTCCGCGAAGTAGAGGCCGACCATCTCGACGTCGCCGCCCTCGGCGGTGAACTCCGCGTCGGGGGTGATGCGCACGACGTCGCCGCCGAGCGTCACGACGACGTGCTTGAGGCGCGCGTCGCGGCCCAGGCGGGCGCGGTGCGACGACGCGTGCACGGCGCCGTCGGCCCAGTCCTGCACGGACACGACGGTGAGGTGGGCGCCGTCCTCGACGACGATCTCGACCGTCTCGTTGAGCGTCGCGGTGCCCACGTGGTCGAGCACGACGACGGCCTCGGAGTGCCGCTCGGCGCGCACGAGGACGTGGCTCGCCGTCGGCGTGCCTCCGTGGCCCTCGACCCGCACGGACGTGACGTCGGACGCCACGGCCTCCTTGGGCACGGTGACGACGGTCGACTGCTCGAACGCGTTCCACGCGGTGACGGCGGTGCGGTCGCCCGGCTTGCCGGCCGTGCCGAGGCGCTCGTCGTCGCGGCCGACGATCGCGACCTCGACCTCGGGCGCCTCGACGACCGTGACGCGCACGTCGCCGCCGCCCGTCTGGCCGACGATCTGCTCGTCGAACAGCGGCGCGAGGCGCGCGACCGGCGAGAAGCGCCACTCCTCCTCGCGCCCGGAGGGCACGGGGATGTCGGCGAGGTCGAACGACGTGAGCCGCTCGGCGCGCGAGCCCTGCGGCACGACGCCGTGGGAGTGCGCCCCGTCGGCCTGCGCGCGCGAGTGGTCGGTCGTCAGGCCGGCCTCTTCGGGAATGGTGGTGGTGGTCATATCAGCCGACGGACCCTTCCATCTGCAGCTCGATGAGGCGGTTGAGCTCGAGCGCGTACTCCATGGGCAGCTCGCGCGCGATGGGCTCGACGAACCCGCGCACGATCATGGCCATCGCCTCGGTCTCCTCCATGCCTCGGGACATGAGGTAGAACAGCTGGTCCTCGCTCACCCGCGAGACCGTCGCCTCGTGCCCCATGGACACGTCGTCCTCGCGGACGTCGACGTACGGGTAGGTGTCGGACCGGGAGATCTGGTCGACGAGCAGCGCGTCGCACAGCACGGTCGAGGCCGAGTGCGAGGCGCCCTCGAGCACCTGGACCAGGCCGCGGTAGGACGTGCGGCCACCGCCGCGCGCGACCGACTTCGAGACGATCGACGACGACGTGTGCGGCGCCGCGTGGACCATCTTGGCGCCGGCGTCCTGGTGCTGGCCCTCGCCCGCGAACGCGATCGACAGCGTCTCGCCGCGCGCGTGCTCGCCGAGGAGGTAGATCGCCGGGTACTTCATGGTGACCTTGGAGCCGATGTTGCCGTCGACCCACTCCATCGTCGCGCCCTCGGCCGCGGTCGCCCGCTTGGTCACGAGGTTGTAGACGTTGTTCGACCAGTTCTGGATCGTCGTGTAGCGCACGCGCGCGTTCTTCTTGACGACGATCTCGACGACCGCGGAGTGCAGCGAGTCGGACGAGTAGATCGGCGCGGTGCAGCCCTCGACGTAGTGCACGTACGAGCCCTCGTCCGCGATGATCAGCGTCCGCTCGAACTGGCCCATGTTCTCCGTGTTGATGCGGAAGTAGGCCTGCAGCGGGATCTCGACGTGCACGCCCGGCGGCACGTAGACGAACGACCCGCCCGACCACACGGCCGAGTTGAGCGCCGCGAACTTGTTGTCGCCCGCGGGGATGACGGTGCCGAAGTACTCCTGGAAGAGCTCGGGGTAGTCGCGCAGGCCCGTGTCGGTGTCGACGAAGATGACGCCCTGCGCCTCGAGGTCCTCACGGATCTGGTGGTAGACGACCTCGGACTCGTACTGGGCCGCGACGCCCGCGACGAGGCGCTGCTTCTCCGCCTCCGGGATGCCGAGCTTGTCGTACGTCGCCTTGATGTCCTCGGGGAGCTCGTCCCAGCTCGTCGCCTGCTTCTCCGTCGAGCGCACGAAGTACTTGATGTTGTCGAAGTCGATGCCGGAGAGGTCGGAGCCCCAGCTCGGCATGGGCTTCTTGCCGAACAGGCGCAGCGCCTTGAGGCGCTGGTTCAGCATCCACTCCGGCTCGTTCTTCAGCGCGGAGATGTTGCGCACGACGTCCTCAGAGAGGCCGCGCTGCGCGGACATGCCGGCGGCGTCGCTGTCGTGCCAGCCGTACTCGTACGCGCCGATCGAGGCGATGATCTCGTCGTCGGTCTGCTTCTCACCGGTCGGCTGGGCCGTGCCGGCGGCGTCCTGGGTGGGAGCGCTCATGGTCGTCCTTCCACTGTCCGTCGTGTGCGGGCGGGGGCAGTCGGTACTGGGGGTTCGGGGGGTGTCGTGCGGGCAGGGCGGCGAGCCGCCCTCCGGGTCACGTCTCGCCCGACGTCGGACGCCCCCGCGCCCGGACGTCGTGGTCCGCGGGCGGCCGGGCCGCACGAGGTGCGGGAACCGGGACGGCCACGCCCACGGGGACGTTGGTCGTGCACGCGTGCGCACCGGTCGCGAGGGTCGCGAGCCGCTGCACGTGCGAGCCGAGCAGCCGGGCGAAGACCTGGGCCTCCGCCTCGCACAGCTGGGGGAACTCCTCCGCGACGTGCTGCACCGGGCAGTGGCCCTGGCACAGCTGGATCGCGGAGGTGCCGGGGACGGGGCGCACGCTCGCCGCGTAGCCGTCGTCCGCGAGCGCCGCGGCGAGCTGCTCGGCGCGGCCCTCGACGTCGTCGGCGTCGAGGCGGCCGGCGTAGCGGTCGGCGAGCTCGGCGAGCCGAGCCTGCGCGAACCGCTCGACGGCGCCGTCCCCGGCGACGTCGCGCAGGTACCGCAGCGCCTGGGTCGCGAGGTCGGCGTAGGTGCCGCTCAGCGCGCCCTGTCCGGCCGGCGTCGTCACGTAGCGCCGTGCCGGGCGCCCGCGCATCCCGGTGGGGTGCCCGGCGTCGTGCACGGCGACGAGGTCGTCGTCCTCGAGGAGGGCGAGGTGACGCCGGACGGCGGCGGGGGTGAGCCCGAGCCGCGCGGCGAGGTCGGCCGCGCTGACGGGCCCCTCGCTGGCGACGAGCTCGAGCACGCGCTCGCGCGTGCGCCGGTCCGCGTCCGCGGCGGGGGTCGCGGGGGGAGCGCCGGCGGGCGCGACGGAGGCCGGTACCTGCGGCCGGACCGCTCCTGCTGTCATGCTCCCCTCCTCTCGCTCCCGGGCACGCGCGAACGCGCAGCGTCACCGATATAGACAACATGGTTGTTCCCTAATTGCTCCGGCGCAAGCAAGGGGACCCTCAGACGGGGCCAGGTGTGGCATACGCGACACCCGCGCGACGACGGTCGTGCCGGACCCGGGCGGCGCGCGCCCTCCCCCTAGAATCGCCGGGTGCCCGCCCCCGCCGTGCTCGTGCACGACCTCGTCAAGCGCTACGACGGTCGTGCCGTCGTCGACGGCGTGAGCCTCGCCGCCGAGCGCGGCGCGATCACCGCCGTGCTCGGGCCCAACGGCGCGGGCAAGACCACGACGGTCGAGTGCTGCGAGGGCCTGCGCTCCCCCGACGCGGGCAGCGTGCGCGTGCTCGGCCTCGATCCGCTGGCCGACGCGCGCGAGCTCCGCCCGCGCGTCGGCGTCATGCTCCAGGACGGCGGCCTGCCCACGGGCGTGCGCGCGCTCGAGATGCTGCGGCACGTCGCGTCCATGTACGCCCGGCCGCGCGACGTCGGCGAGCTCACCGAGCGCCTGGGGCTCGCGAGCTTCGCGCGCACCACGGTGCGGCGCCTGTCGGGCGGGCAGCGTCAGCGGCTCGCGCTCGCCGCCGCGATCGTGGGCCGGCCCGAGGTCGTGTTCCTCGACGAGCCGAGCGCGGGCATGGACCCGCAGAGCCGGCACGCCGTGTGGGAGCTCGTGCGCGAGCTGCGGGCCGAGGGCGTGGGGATCGTCCTCACGACGCACCTCATGGACGAGGCGGAGGACCTCGCCGACCAGGTCTACGTCGTCGACCACGGGAAGGTCATCGCGGCGGGAGCGACGCGCGCGCTGCTGGAGACCGGCGCCGACGGCACGGCCGACCGCACGGTCCGGTTCGAGGCGGCGGCCGGGCTCGACCTCGACGGGCTGCGCGACGCGCTCGGCGCCGGGGCCGACGTGCCCGACGGCACGCACGGCGCGTGGACGGTCGCCGAGCCGCAGCCCGGCGCGTACGCCCTCACCGGCCCGGCCGACCCCGCGACGCTCGTGACGCTGACGACGTGGCTCGCCGCGCGCGGCGTCCTCGCCTCGCGCGTCACGGTGGGCCGCCGCACGCTCGAGGACGTGTTCCTCGACCTCACGGGACGGCACCTGCGATGAGCGCGACCCCGACCACGCCGGCCGCGCCCGGCACCCAGGGCCCTGCCGCCGACCTCGCCGCGCCCGCGTGGCGCCGCGTCGTCGCGCAGACCGGGTTCGAGACGCGCATGATCCTGCGCAACGGCGAGCAGCTCCTCGTGACCGTGATCCTGCCCGTCATGCTCCTGCTCGGCCTCGTGCTGACGTCGTTCGTGGACCTCGAGACGGGCGGCGCGTCACGCGTCGACTTCGTGACGCCGGGCGTGCTCGCGCTCGCCGTGATGTCGACGGCGTTCACGTCCCAGGCGATCGCGACGGCGTTCGACCGCCGCAACGGCGTCCTGCGTCTCATGTCGACCACGCCGCTGGGGCGCGGCGGGCTGCTCGCGGGCAAGGTGCTCGGCGTCCTCGCGGTCGAGGTCGTGCAGGTCGTCGTGATCTCGGGCGTCGCGCTCGCGCTCGGGTGGCGCCCCGACCCGGCGGGCATCCCCGCGGCGCTGCTCGCCGTGCTGCTCGGCACGGCCGCGTTCACGTCGCTCGCGATGCTCCTCGCGGGCACGCTGCGCGCCGAGGGCGTCCTCGCGGTCGCGAACCTCGTGCTCGTGCTGCTCACGGTCGGTGGCGGCGTGCTCGTCCCGGCGGACCAGCTCCCCGGGCCGCTCGAGCAGGTCGCGCTCCTGCTGCCGTCCGGCGCGCTCGGCGAGGCGATGCGCGGGGCGCTGCTCGACGGCTCGGTCCCGCCGTTCTCGGTCGTCGTGCTGCTCGGCTGGACGGCCGCGCTCGGCTGGGGCGCGGGCAGGCTCTTCCGCTGGACCTGAGCCCTCCCGACGCATCTCACACCCGCAGGATTCCGGGCCGGGCGACCCGCCCGGATACCGTGGGACCGTGAGCACCCCGTCCCCCGCGCTCGACCCCGCCACCGACGACCGCACCGGCCGGCCGGACCGGCTCGCACCGCTGCGCCGCTGGACGCGGCCCGTGCTCGTGGCGAACCTCGTCGCCCAGATCGGCATCATCGTCACCGGCGGCGCGGTGCGGCTCACGGGCTCGGGCCTCGGGTGCTCGACGTGGCCGCAGTGCGAGCCCGGGCAGTTCGCCGCCCAGTTCCACCCGGAGACGACGTACCACCAGTTCGTGGAGTTCGGGAACCGCACGCTCACCGGGGTGCTGAGCGTCGTCGCGCTCGCGACCCTCGTGCTCGTGTGGACCGACCGCTCGCGCGCGCTGTCGTACCGGCTCCTCGGCGCCGTCCCGCTGCTCGGCGTGGCGGCCCAGGCGGTCATCGGCGGCGTCATCGTCCTGCTGCACCTGCACCCGGGCTGGGTGTCGCTGCACTTCGTCGTCTCCGCGGCGCTCGTCGCGGTCTCGCTGCTCCTGCTGCACCGCTCGGGCGAGGGCGACGGCGCGCCCGTCCCGGCCGTCGAGCCGCGCTCGCGCGCGCTCGCGTGGGTCCTCTACGGCCTCACGGCCCTCGTCGTGGTGCTCGGCGTGATCGTCACCGGGTCGGGGCCGCACAGCGGCGACGAGGAGGTCGGCTACCGCTTCGCCGTCGACCCGGTGCTCATGAGCAAGATCCACGCGTGGGCGGTGTGGGTGTTCGTGGCCGTCCTCGTGGCCTACCTGGTGAGCGTGCGCCGCGGACCGCGCGAGGTGCGCCGCGCCGCGTGGGTCCTCCTCGCGATCACGCTCGGGCAGGGCCTCATCGGCTACGTCCAGTACTTCACGGGCCTCCCGGAGCTGCTCGTCGGCCTCCACATGCTCGGCTCGGCCCTCCTCGTCGCGGGCTCGACGCGCGTCGTCCTCACGACCCGCACGCGCGCGTAGGGCGGGGCCACGACTCGCCCGCGCGCGTAGGGCGGGGCCCGGGCCTGCGCGGCACGGGCCCCGCGCCACGTCAGTCCCAGAACGCGGCGACGCGCTCCGCGAGCGCCGCGCCCCGGGCGTGTCCCGCCCGGGCGGCCTCCGGGCGCAGCGTCAGGTCCATGGCCTGCGGTCCGAACAGGTGGTCCGCGGCGGCACCCGGCACGACCACCTCCACCGCGCTCCCGCGGGCACGGAGCTCGTCGACCTGCGCCGCCAGGTGCAGCCCCCAGGCCCGCGGTGCGCGCGTCCTGCCCCCGAACGGCGCCAGCACGAGCACCCGCCGACTGCCTGCGGCGAGGTCGGCGTTCTCGCCGCGCCGGTAGCCGCCGTCGACGTACCACTCGTCCCCGATCCGGTAGGCGAAGGCGCTCGCGCAGCTCGCCGCGACGGCGTCGACGAGGTCGACCCCGCTGTGCCGGTCGAGGACGACCGGCTCTCCCGTCCGCGCGTCGACGACGGTGAGCAGGACGGGCCGCTGCGGCCAGGACGGGCTCGGCAGGCGCGCGGCGACGGTCGCCCGCCACCGGGCGCGCGCGGACTCGTCCGACGACGCCGGCAGCGCGAGCGCCGCCGCCCCGATCCGGCGCCGCATGTCACCCGCGTCCCGGGCACCCGCGACGAGCGCGGCCGTCCGCGCCATCTGCTCGGCCGCCTGGCGCGTCCGGTCGTCGGCCCGTCCCGGGCCGGCCGTCCGCACGGGCGGTGGGACCAGTGCCGCGGCGTACAGCTCCGCGGGCGTCGCCCCCGCGAGCTGCGCCGCCGCCGTCGACCCGGCCGACGTCCCGACCGTGAGGTCGGCGGTCACGTCGACCCCCGCGTCGGCCAGGCCGGCGACGACGCCGATCAGCCAGGCGTTGCCGGTGGACCCTCCACCCCCGAGCACGAGGGCGCGTCCGCCCGTCGTCGGGGCGGGTGCGGGAGCGGGGTCCGTCGGGCCGGGAAGCGGCCGAGACGCCGCGGAAGGTCCTGCGGGAGAAGGAGGTGTGGTGCTGGTGGTCATCGGAGTCGCCTCTCGCGATCGCGGGGCGAGCGCTCCCGATGACGACTACGGTCGTCGCGCGATCGTGGGCAGCGAGGGAGCGCCCGGTACGGACACAGCGTGCACGGGACTCACCTCCTCCGCTCGGATCACGATCGCCGTCGACGCTAGCACTGCGGCACTCGCCCGCCGCAAGGGTTTCCACCCCGAGCGACCCGGGCGGTGTGGAGGCAGCGCGGCAGCGTCCGGCTCGGGTGCCGGCGAGGTCACCGGTCCGAGGGCGTCCCGGGCTCGTCGAACGACAGCGGCGTCCACCCGAGGGGCAGGAGGCCGGGCACCCGGGCTCGGTCCCGGTCCGCGGCGTCCGACCACCCCTGCGCCGCCGGGACCCCGGCCTCTCCCACGGCGCCTCGCGCGACACGGAACCCGACGTCCTCGATCCGTGCGTCCGGCGCGCTCGCCCGACGCACCCCCGCGCGCACGCTCCACGCCCGGTCCGCCCAGCCCCCGCCGCGCAGGCTGCGGTACTCGCCGTAGCGGGCCGTGTCGGCGTAGTCCCAGCACCACTCCCAGACGTTGCCGAGCATGTCGTGGAGGCCGAACGCGTTGGGCAGGCGCTCCGCGACGGGCCGCGGCCCGTCCAGGTCGTCCTCCGCGGTCCACGCCACCGCGCCGAGCGGGCCGTGGTGCGCGCCGCGCGTCCCCGCGCGGCACGCGTGCTCCCACTCGGCCTCGGTCGCGAGGCGGTAGCCGGCCGAGCGGACGTCCCACCGCACGGTCCGGTCCTCGACGCGGTACGCGGGGTCGAGGCCCGCGACCCGGGACGCCGCGTTGCACCACCGCACCGCCTCGAACCACGTCACGGAACCACGTCACGCCGTGCACGGGGACGTCGTCCCGCTCCCGGGGCGTCCGGTCCTGGCCGGCCCCGGAGCGACCCGACCGCCCGCCGGTCGGCGGCGCGACCCGGGGGCGCGGCCGCGCCGGGTCGGCGTCGAGCACGGCCGCGTACTGCCCGGCGGTCACCGGCGTGCGGGCGACGTGGAACGACTCCAGGGTGACGCTGCGCCTCGTCCGGGTGCGCGCGTCGACGGCGTCGATCCGGCCCGCGGGGACGGGTCGGAGCTCGGGCAGGGTCACGTCCACGTCCGGGACGCTACCCGAGGGCGCGGCGGACCGATCACCGGACCCGCCCCCGCCCGGGCGTCAGCCGCCGCGGCGCTCCGGCCACGGCGCGTCGGCGGGGCGCAGCGACGCCCAGCCGTCCGCACGCGACGCCGCGGCCGCGAGGATCCCGACGACGGCCGAGGGGTTGTGCAGCTCCCCCCGCAGGACCTTGCCCACCGCCTCGTCGAGCGGCACCCAGCGCAGCTCCATGTCGAGCTCCTCGGCCTCCCGCTCGAACCGGTCCGCCTCCGGCACCGGCGAGAGATCGCGCGCGAGGAACACGCGCAGCGCCTCGTTCGAGCCGCCCGGCGTCGTGAAGTAGTCCACGAGCACGTCCCAGCGGGCCGCCCGCAGGTCCGCCTCCTCGGCGAGCTCGCGGGCCGCGGCGACCTGGCCGTCCTCGCCCACGACGTCGAGCAGGCCCGCGGGCACCTCCCACAGCTCGCGCCGGACCGGGTGCCGGTACTGGCGCAGCAGGAGCACGCGCTCGTCGTCGTCGAGCGCGACGATCGCGACCGCCCCGGGGTGGTCGAGGTACTCGCGCGTGACGGTCCCGCCGTCGCCGAGGTCGACGACGTCCGAGCGCAGGTCGAACACCCGACCGGCGTGCACGACCGCCGTCTCGACGACCGGGCGCGGCGCGAGCACGTCGACGACGGGCGCGCCCTCCGGCGCGGGGCGCGGCTCGCCCGCGCCCGGCTCGGCGGACACTCAGTCGGCCTGGTTCTCGAGCGCGGCGCCGATGAGGCCGGTGAAGAGCGGGTGCGAGCGCGTCGGGCGCGACTTGAACTCCGGGTGCGCCTGGGTGCTCACGTAGTACGGGTGGACGTCCGCGGGCAGCTCGACGAACTCGACGAGCGACGAGTCGGGCGAGGTCCCGCTGATCACGAGGCCCGCCTCCTCGAGCTGCGCGCGGTAGGCGTTGTTCACCTCGTAGCGGTGGCGGTGCCGCTCGGAGACGCGCTCCGACCCGTACGTCTTCGCGACGACCGAGCCGGGGGTCAGCGCCGCCTCGTAGGAGCCGAGGCGCATCGTGCCGCCGAGGTCGCCCTCGCCGCCCACGATCGCGAGCTGCTCCTCCATCGTCGCGATGACGGGGTGCGACGTCGACGGGTGGAACTCGGTCGACGACGCGTCCTCGATGCCGAGCACGTTGCGCGCGTACTCGATGACCATCGACTGCAGGCCGAGGCAGATGCCGAGGGTCGGCACCTTGCTCTCGCGCGCCCAGCGCAGAGCGCCGAGCTTGCCCTCGATGCCGCGCACGCCGAACCCGCCGGGCACGAGGACCGCGTCCACGCCGCTCAGCGCGTCGTCCGCGCCCTCGGGCGTCTGGCACTCGTCGGACGCGACCCAGCGGATCGTGACCTTCGCGTCGTTCGCGAACCCGCCGGCACGCAGCGCCTCCGTGACCGAGAGGTAGGCGTCGGGCAGGTCGATGTACTTGCCGACGAGCGCGACCTCGACCCGGTGGGCGGGCTGGTGCACGCGCTCGAGGAGCTGGCTCCACCCGTCCCAGTCGACGTCGTGGAACGGCAGGCCGAGGCGGCGCACGACGTAGGCGTCGAGGCCCTCGGAGTGCAGCACGCGCGGGATGTCGTAGATGCTCGGCGCGTCGACCGCGTTGACGACGGCCTCGTTGTCCACGTCGCACATGAGCGCGATCTTGCGCTTCACCGGGTCGGGCACGACGCGGTCCGCGCGCAGCACGATCGCGTCGGGCTGGATGCCGATGGAGCGCAGCGCGGCGACCGAGTGCTGCGTGGGCTTCGTCTTGAGCTCGCCCGACGGGCCGATGTACGGCACGAGCGAGACGTGCAGGAAGAACACGTCGTCGCGGCCGAGCTCGTGGCGCACCTGGCGGGCCGCCTCGAGGAACGGCTGGGACTCGATGTCGCCGACGGTGCCGCCGATCTCGGTGATGATGACGTCGACGTCCTCACCGGCCTGCGCGCGCATGCGCGCCTTGATCTCGTCGGTGATGTGCGGGATGACCTGGACCGTGTCGCCGAGGTACTCGCCGCGCCGCTCGCGTGCGATGACCTGGGAGTAGACCTGGCCGGTCGTGACGTTCGCGGAGGCCTCGAGGTCGACGTCGAGGAAGCGCTCGTAGTGGCCGATGTCGAGGTCCGTCTCGGCGCCGTCCTCGGTGACGAAGACCTCGCCGTGCTGGAACGGGTTCATCGTGCCCGGGTCCACGTTGAGGTACGGGTCGAGCTTCTGCATGGTGACGCGCAGGCCGCGCGAGCGGAGCAGACGACCGAGGCTGGACGCCGTGAGGCCCTTGCCGAGCGAGGAGGCGACGCCGCCGGTGACGAAGACGTGCGCGGTGCGGTGCTCGGAGCGAGCGCCCGAGGCGTTGAGTCGGGAGGAGGGCCGGTTCAGGTGATCTGCCACGGAACTCCATCCTAACAGCGAGCCCGCCGACGGCACGCGGGCCGCGGGGTCGGTCCGCTCACACCGGGCCCGCGACGAGCCGGCGCCCGACGGCGCGCGTCACCGGTCGGACGGCCCGTCCGGGGCGTCGTCCGTGGTGGGAGCGGGTGCCGCCCCGCCGCCCGTGGCGCCGCGGCGCAGGACGCCGAGCAGCGCGGCGCGGTCGCCCACGAGCGACACGCCGACGACGACGGCGCCCGCCACGACCGCGGCCAGCGCCCCGACGCCGACCGCCGGCAGCCAGCCCGCGTCGTCGGGCAGGAGGGCGTCCGAGAGCGCCGAGCCCGCGAGCGCGCCGAGCGCGACGCCCACGGCGACGACCGCGAGCGTGCGCGGGACGCCGTGCGTCGCCTCCGGCCCGGCGTACCGACGCGTCGCGACGAGGAGCCCCGCCCCGGCGACGGACATGCCGACGGTCGTCGCGAGCCCGAGCTGGAGCAGCACGCCGGCCTGGTCGCGGACACCGGTCACCAGGGGAAGGACGTACGCGGTCGCCGCGACGACGAGCCACCCTGCCGCGGTCACGACGACGGCGACGCGCTGGCGATCGATCGTGTACAGCGCACGCGACAGGTGGAGGATCAGCGAGAACCCGACGATGCCGACGGCCATGCCCGCGACGGCACCGCCCATGCCCGCGACCGACCCCTGGGCGATGCGGGCGAACACCACCTCGACGGCCGCCGACGCGGCGATCAGCGCCGCGGCGCCCAGGCCCGCGACGACGAGCAGCGTGCGCGTCGTGGTCGCGAGCAGGCGGCGGTACGCGTCGTGGCGCGCGTGGGCCACGTGCTCCGCGAGGCGCGGGAACGTGCTCGTCGCGAGCGGGAAGGCGAGCACCGCGTACGGCAGGAGGTACACCTGCTGCGCGTACCAGTACGTCGGGAACGTCTGCTCGGGCCCGAACCCGTAGGCGGCGCCCATGATCGCGAGGACCGAGAGCTGCTGCGCGACGAGCGCGCCGATCCCCGCGAACGCGAGGTTGCGTGCGCGCACCGCCTCGCCGCCCGGGAACCGCAGCGTGGGCCGCGGCCGCACGCCCAGCCGGCGCACGGGCAGGACGAGCGGGAGCGCGAGGACGGCGACGCCCGCGGTGGTCCCCCAGCCGAGCCACGCGATCGCCTCGCCCGAGAGCGCCGCGACGTCCTTCTGGTCCCCGTCGGCCAGGCCGGCGAACACGAGGAACACCGCGATCACGGCGAGGCTCGACAGCAGCGGCGAGAACGCCTGCCAGAAGAAGCGCTTGTGCGCCTGGAGGATGCTGCCGAGGACGACGGCGAGGCCGTAGAGCGGGACCTGGAGCGCGAAGACGCGCACGAACGTCGCGGTGACGTCGACGAGCTCGGGGTGCTTCGAGGCCATGAGCACGGTCGCGATCGGCTGGGCGAGGAGCGCGAGGAGGCCGCCCAGCGGGACGAGGACGACGAGCGTCCACCCGAGGAGCGCGGACGCGACGCGGGACACCTCGGTGCCCGCGCGCCGCGCGATGGGCCCGGCGAGGAGCGGGACGACCGACCCCGCGAGGGCACCGCCAGCGGCGACCTCGAACAGGACGTTGGGCAGGAGGTTCGCCGCGGTGAACGCGGACCCGACACCCTCCGTGCCGACCGCCGCGGACTGCACGAGCGACCGCGCGAACCCGACGAGGCGGCTCGCGATCGTCACGAGCGTGATCATCGCGGCGGCACCCGCCAGCGTGCCCGTGGCGGCGCGCAGCCGCCCGGCACGCCCGCTCACGCCGGGCGCCGGCCCCACGAGTCCACGCGCCGCAGCACGTCGTTGCCGTCGATGACCGTCGAGAAGCTCACCTTCTCGCTCGCGAGGGTCAGCCCGACGACGCCCGCGAGCGCGAGCCAGCGCACGGCACGGGGCGCGGCGAACGCGACCTGCGAGCCGAGCGCGGCGCCGAGCGCGTTGGCGCCGCAGTCGCCGAGCATGTCGCGTTCGCCCAGGTCACCCGGGGCGGCCGCGGCGGCAGCGCCGAGGACCGCGCCCGTGGCGGGAGCCGCGGACGTCGCGAGGAACGGCGCGGACGCCGCCCCCGCGGCCTTGAGCGCGCGCCCGGGGCGCAGGTCGAGAAGGTTGAGCAGGTTCGCGGTGCCGGCCACGAGCGCACCGTTGACCCCGACGTCCACGAGGTGGGCGAACGCGCCGCCCGTGCGCCGCGTGCCGATCGCGGCCGCGACGAGCGAGACGCCGCTGATCCCGAGGACCTTCATCGCGCCCGTCGTGACACGGCCCTCGGCGAGCGCACCGAGGTGGCCGCGCAGGCCCTTGGTGCGCGTCGAGGTGTCCTCCGCGAGGTCGTCGACGAGCCCGAAGGTGCCCGCGCTCGCCGTCGCGAGCGCGACGGCGCCGCGCGTCCGGGCGTCACCGCCGGTCGCGAGGGTCGCGGCGACGAGGCCCGCCGCGACGGCCGGGCCCTCCAGCAGGCTGATGGGCTCGCCCCGGTGGTTCGTGCGCGTCCACCGCGCGGCGCCGCCCGGCGGGTTCGACGCCGTGGCGCGGCGCGCCGCCGTCGTCACCGCGGCGGAGACCCCGGCGGCCAGGAGCGTGCGCAGCACGCGCGCCACGTCAGCCCTCCCCCGCGTCGGCGTCGGTCTGCTCGACGTCCGCGTCGCCCGAGGTCGGCGTGCCCGTGTCGGACGCCGTCGTGCGCGTAACGGGCGGGAGCTCGACCGCGGGCGGGAGGACCGCCGTCGCGCTCTCCTCGAAGCCGAACTGGCCGACCTCGCCCGCGACGCGGGCCGCGAGCGCGAGCGGGACGTTGATCCGGCCCGGCTCCCCCTCGACGCCGCTCACCGTCGACAGGCTCGACGCGAGGTCCTCGTTCGCGCGGATCGTCGAGACGACGTCACCGGAGACGGCGGTCGGGCCGGCGACGAGCGCGGCCTCGGCGACCTCCTGCGCGGCGACCGCGACCTGGACCTCGATGTCGACGACGTACGTGTCGGGGGCGGGAGCCTCCTCGCCCTCCTCACCGGTCGGCGCCGCCTGCTCGGGCGCCGGTCCGCCCAGGAGGAGCACGACGTCCGCCGGGAAGGTCTGCTCCGTGACGACGTCGACGAGCGCGAAGCGCTCGAGCAGGGCCTCGAGCTCGATCGCCTCCGGGCTGCGCTCCTCGGAGCTCGCGGGCGTCGAGCCCGTCAGCGCGAGCGCGAGCGCGCGCGACAGCCGCTGCTCGGGCGTCGCGTCCTGCGGCATCTCGCCCAGCTTGTCGCCGAGACCCTCGGCCACGGTCTGGCGGGCGCTCTCCTCGTCCTGGCTCGTCCACGCGTCGGTGAGGCGGACGTGCCCGACCACGGCCGCGCCGGCCGTCTCGAGCTGCTCGGTGATCGCGTCGTCCCGCTCGCGGTCGGCCCCGTCCAGGTCGACGACGGCGACGCGGCGGTCCTGCAGGGAGCCCGCGACGAGCTGCGGCCCGGCGGCCTCGATGTACCGCGCGTCGTCGCCCAGCGTGACGTTGGCCCGGTCGAGCTGGTCGCGCAGGTCGTTGCGCTCGGTGCGCAGCTGCTCGACCTGCCCCGTGAGCTGGTCGCCGATCGCGCCCTGGAGCGGCCCGGCGCCGAGGATGATGCCGACGGCGAGGGCCAGGAAGACCGAGATCAACGAGACGATGTGGTACCTGAAGTCGATCACTGTGCGGTGGTGTCCTTCGGTTCGAGCTGCTGCGTGCTGGCAAGGTCAGGGGTCCGCGACGGACGCGGGGCGGGCATGGCGGGGGGCGACCGCTCGGGCCGACGGCGGCCCGGCCCGGTCAGCCCCCGCCGGAGAAGAGCGAACCGATCCACGACCACAGGTCGTCGAACCGGGCGCCCACGATCCCGAAGAACGTCTGGCCCGCGGCCGTCGACCACAGCGCCGCGACGACGGCGAGGAGGCCCGCGAGGGACAGGAGCCAGAGCTGCAGGTTGGAGATGCGGTGCCGGTACAGGCGCGACACGCCCTTCGCGTCGACGAGCTTGCCGCCGACGCGCAGGCGCGTGAGGAACGTGCTCGCCATGCCCGCGCGGCCCTTGTCGAGGAACTCGACGAGCGTCGCGTGCGTGCCGACCGCGACGATGACCTCGGCGCCCTTGTCGTCCGCGAGGAGCATCGCGATGTCCTCGCTCGTGCCCGTCGCCGGGAAGACGACGGGCTCGACGCCGAGCGCCTGGACGCGCTCGAGGCCCGGCGCCTTGCCGTCGCGGTAGGCGTGCACGACGATCTCGGCGCCGCTGCTCAGCGCGCGGTCGGACACGGAGTCCATGTCGCCGACGATCATGTCGGGCTTCCAGCCGGCGTCGAGGATCGCGTCGGCGCCGCCGTCGACGCCGATGAGGACCGGCCGGTACTCGGTGATGTAGGGGCGCAGCGTCGCGAGGTCCTCGCGGTAGTGGTAGCCGCGCACGACGATGAGCACCTGGCGCCCGTCGATCGGGGTGCGGATGTCCGGGACGCCGACGCCGTCGAGCAGCAGGTCACGCTCGCGGCGCAGGTAGTTCATCGTGTTCTCGGCGAACGACTCGATCTCGACCGAGAGGTTGGCGCGCGCCTCCTCGAGGCTGCGCGCGACGGTCTCCTCGCTCTGCAGCACGCCCTCGGCCACGAGGTCGTCGCCGAGGTAGACCTTGCCGCCGTCGAGCCGCACGTCGCGACCCTCGGGGATCGCCATGATCGCGGGGCCGAGGTCGTCGACGAGGACGATGCCCGCCTCGACGAGCACGTCCGGACCGAGGTTCGGGTAGCGCCCCGAGACGGACTTGGCGGCGTTGAGGACGGCGGACGGCCTGGCCGCCACGAGCGCGTCGGCCGCGACGCGGTCGATGTCGACGTGGTCGATCACCGCGACGTCGCCCGGCTGCAGCCGCTTCGTGAGGGCCTTCGTGCGCGCGTCGACCTTGGCCGGGCCGAGCGTGCCGGACCCGGCCTCCGGCGGGGAGGCTTTGCGCAGAGTGAGTCTCATCGTGCCCTATCGTCCCACGACCGACGACTCCAGAAGCTCCACCGCGTGGCGGCGGGCCGCGTCGGAGTCCTCCTGGCCGGAGAGCATCCGCGCGAGCTCGCGGACTCGCTCCTCCCCCGTGACCTCGCGCACACCCGTGACCGTGACGGCGGCCGCCGGGTCGTCCACGCCGTCCGCGTCGCCCGAGGACTTCGTGACGACGAGCTGCACGTCCGCGAACGCCGCGACCTGCGCGAGGTGCGTCACGACGACCACCTGCGCGCGGCGCGCGAGCGACGCGAGCCGGCGGCCGACCTCGACCGCCGCCTTGCCCCCGACCCCGGCGTCCACCTCGTCGAACACGAACGTGGGCAGCACCTGGCCCGTCCCCTCGACGGCGGCCGTCGCGAGCGCGACCTCGATCGCGAGCATGACGCGCGAGAGCTCACCGCCCGACGCGCCCTTGCCGAGCGGCCGCGCCGGGGCGCCCGCGTGCGCGACGAGCGAGAACGTCACGACGTCGACGCCCCACGGCCCGGGCTCGTCCGCGCGCTCGACGTCGACGACGAGGCTCGCCCCGCCCATCGCGAGCCCGCGGAGCTCGTCGGTCACCGCGGCGGCGAGCTCGGCGGCGGCGCGCTCGCGCGACGCGGTGATCGCGGTCCCGAGGCGCTCGAGCTCCGCGTCGAGCTCGTCGCGGCGCGCGGTCGCGGCCTGGAGCCGCTCACCGCCGTCGTCCAGGTCGAGGAGCCGCAGCCCGGCGTCGCTCGCCCAGGCGAGGACGTCGTCGACCGTCTCGCCGTAGCTGCGCGTGAGCGTCCCGAGCTCGGCGAGGCGCGCGTGCGCGCTCTCGAGCCCGGCCGGGTCCGCGGCGAGGTCCTCGACGTAGCCCGAGATCTCCGTCGCGACGTCGGCCAGCACGTAGCCCACCTCCGCGAGCCGCTCGGCGAGCCGCCCGAGCACGGGGTCCGTCCCGGCGACCGACTCGAGCGCCCGGCGCGCGCGGTCGACCGCCACGACGGCGTTCTCCTGCGGCTCCGCGGCCTCGTCGCCCGCGACGGCGTCGTGCGCGAGCTGCGCGGCGACGCGCAGCTCCTCGACGTTCCCGAGCCGCGCCACGAGCGCGGTGAGCTCGACGTCCTCGCCCGGCTGCGGCGCCACGCGCTCGACCTCGGCGAGCCCGAGGCGCAGGAGCTCGGCCTCCCGGGCACGCTCGCCCGCGCGCGTCTCGATGTCCTCGATCTCCGCCTGGAGCGCCGACCGCTCGGTCCACGCGTCGCGGTACTGGGCGAGCAGCTCGGCGTGCTGGGGCCCCGCGAACGCGTCGAGCGCGGTGCGCTGCCGGCTCGCCGTGCGCAGGCGCAGCTGGTCCGACTGCCCGTGGACCGTGACGAGGTCGTCGGCGATCTCCGCGAGCACCCCCTGAGGGACGCTGCGCCCGCCGAGGTGCGCGCGCGAGCGGCCCTCCGCGGCGACGGTGCGCAGGATGACCACGGTGCCGTCGTCGTCCACCTGGCCGCCCGCGTCGTCGACGCGCCGGGCGACCGCGGGCCGGTCGGCGACGCGCACGCGACCCTCGACGACGGCGCTCGACGCGCCCGGCCGCACCGTGGCCGGGTCGGCCTTGCCGCCCATGAGCAGGCCGAGCCCGGTGAGGACCATCGTCTTGCCCGCGCCGGTCTCGCCCGTGATGACGGTCAGGCCCGACCCCACCGGCACCCGGGCGGACCGGATGACACCGAGGTTCTCGATCGCGATCTCCTCGAGCACGCTCACTCCTCCTCGTCCGTGGTCCCGCGGTCGTCCGGCGTCGCACCGGGCGGCGCGGACGCCGCGCGCTCCGCCGTGGTCCCGGCCGTCGCGGCGACGCTCGCCGCGCGCTCGCGCCAGCCGACGACCGGCAGCGAGAACTTCGACACCAGACGGTCGGTGAACGGCGCCGGGCTCAGACGCGCGAGCCGCAGCGGCGTGTCCGAGCGGCGCACCTCGACGCGCGAGCCGTTGGGCAGGTCGATGCGCCGGCGGCCGTCGCACGTGAGGACGCCCGGCGACGCGGAGTCCGGCAGCAGGTCGACCGTGATCGTCGAGCGCGGGCCGACCACGAGCGGCCGCGCGAACAGGGCGTGCGCCGCGAGCGGCACGACGAGCACCGCGTCGACCTCCGGCCACATGACGGGACCGCCCGCGGAGAACGCGTGCGCCGTCGACCCCGTCGCCGTCGCCGTGATGACGCCGTCGCACCCGAACGACGACAGCGGGCGGCCGTCGACGCCGATGACGACCTCGATCATGCGCTCGCGCTGCGCCTTCTCGACCGTCGCCTCGTTGAGCGCCCAGCCGACGAGCGGCTCGTCCTGCCCGGGCAGGTAGGCGCGGACCTCGACGATCGTGCGCTCCTCGACCGTGTAGTCGTACGCCGCGAGCCGGCCCACGGCCGCGCGCAGGTCCTCGCGCTCGCTCTCCGCGAGGAACCCGACGTGCCCGAGGTTCACCCCGAGCAGCGGGACGCCGGTACCGTGCGTGAGCTCGGCGGCGCGCAGGATCGTGCCGTCGCCGCCGAGCACCATGACGACCTCGGACTCCGTGACGCCCTCGCGCGCCCGCGTGCGCGCCATGTGGTCGCCGAAGGACTCCGCGAGGTCGTCGTCGTGCAGCGTCACGGTGAACCCGGCGCGCTCGAGCTCGGAGACGGCCTCGTGCAGCGCGACGACCGCCTCGGGGCGGCCGCCGTGGGTGACGATCAGCACGCGTCGCGTCACGGTGCTCCTCCAGTCAGGGGTCGGTCGGGGGTGGGGAGGGCGGGCGTCCCGGGTGCGGCGTCCCGCGGCCAGGTCGCGGGTCTGACCGGCACGACGGGTGGCGGGCCGCCGTCGGGCGACGGATGCCACGCCACGGCCGCCGCGGCGGCGTCCTCCAGCGCGGCGTCGTCGAGCACCGCGCCGTCCGCGCGCCCGGGGTCGCCCGCGCGCAGCCACCAGAAGTACTCGCGGTTCCCGCTCGGCCCCGGCAGGGGGCTCGGCACGACGGCGACGGCTCGCAGGCCGAGCACCGCGGCGTGCCGGGCGACGGCCACCACGACCTCGACGTGCAGCGCCGGGTCGCGCACGACCCCGCCGCTGCCGAGACGCTCGCGGCCCACCTCGAACTGCGGCTTGACGAGGAGCAGCAGGTCCGTGCCGGGACCGACCACGCCCACCACCGCGGGCAGCACCATCGCGAGCGAGATGAACGACAGGTCGCCGACCACGAGGTCGGGCGCCGCCCCGACGTGCTCGGGGCGCAGCTCGCGCACGTTGAGGCCCTCGTGCACGACGACGCGCGGGTCGGCGCGCAGCGCGGGGACGAGCTGGTCGTGCCCGACGTCGACCGCGACGACCTCGCGCGCGCCGCGACGCAGGAGCACGTCGGTGAACCCCCCCGTCGAGGCACCGAGGTCGAGGCACCGGGCGCCGTCGACGACCGGGACCCGCGGCAGGACGCCGTCGGGGACGGTCGGAAACCCGACGGGAGACGCCGCGCCGGACCCGGAGCCCGACCCTGCCAGGGCGTCGAGGACGCCCGCGAGCTTGAAGCCCGCGCGCGACGCGTAGCCCGGGTCGCCGGGGTCCGGAGCCACCTCGAGCACGTCGGTCGGCGCGACGGCGGTCGACGGCTTCGCCAGGACGCGACCGTCCCGCGTCACCCGACCGGCCGCCACGAGCTCCGACGCGTGCCGTCGCGACCGCGCGAGGCCACGCCGGACCAGCTCGCCGTCGAGGCGGGCGCTCTCGCGCTCGCCCACGCTCAGTCCTCGGTGCGGGCGAGCTCGGCGACCAGCGCGTCGTGCACGGCCTGCAGCACCCCCACGTGGTCGGCGGTCGCGAGCCCGTCCAGGCCGTCCAGGCGCGCGAGGACGGCCTCGAGCGTGCCGTCGCCCGCGCCTGCGTCGGCAGGAGCCGCCGGCGGTCGCGGTGGGCCGGGCACGGGACGCAGCGGACCGTCCGTCATGGCACGCCTCCTGTCTGGCTCGTCGAACTCACGCCCTGGGCTGCGCCCGGGCATCCCGGACCACGCTACCGGGTGCGACCCACGCGCCGCGGCGTCCACGCACGGGGACGCGGGCGCGTCGCGAGACGGCGACCGCTCAGTGGGTCCCGACGGGAAGGTCCGGGACGCTCGCCGGGTCGACCGGACGCCCCTCGTCCGCGGACGCCCACGCGGCCGACGCCGCGGCACGCACCGTGTCGACCGTGGCCGTGCCACGCACGTCGAGGCGCAGGGCGCCGTCGTCGACGCGGGCCGCGCTGTCGCCGCACGTCCACCAGCCGTCGGCGCTCCGCGTCGGGAGCGGGTGCGCCTCGAGGAGGCTGCGCAGGTCCTCGCCCACGTAGTGCGGGCGCAGGTGCGGCTCCGCGAGGACCGCGTCGCGCGCCGTGCTCACGCCCGTGAGGACGTGCAGGCCGGGGTACCCGCCCGCGCGCGCCCCCGCGAGATCGGTGTCGAGCCGGTCGCCGATGACGAGCGGGGCGCTCGCCCCCGCGCGGTCGATCGCGAGCCGGTACATCGTCGGCGACGGCTTGCCCGCGCTGTCGGGCTCCACGCCCGTCGCGGCGCGCACCGCGCCGACCAGCGAGCCGTTCCCCGGAGCGAACCCGCGCGCGGTCGGGAGCGACAGGTCGAGGTTGCTCGCCACGTGCCACGCACCCCGCTCGACCGCGTACGCCGCCTCGGCGAGCTGCGCCCACCCGAGCTCCGGCGCGAAGCCCTGCGCGACAGCCTCGGGCTCGTCGTCCGCGCTCTCGACGATGACGAAGCCCGCGTCGTGCACCGCGGTGACGAGGCCCGCCCCGCCCACCACGAGCACGCGCGCCCCCGGCTCGAGCCGCGTCCGCAGGAGCGCCGCGGCCGCCTGCGCCGCCGTCATGACCTCCTCGGCGCGCGTCGGGATGTCGAGGCCCGAGAGCTGCTCCGCCACCGACCCCGGCTCGCGCGACGCGTTGTTCGTGACGAACACCAGGCGCATGCCGCGCGTGCGCGCCGCCGTGAGGCCCTCGGACGCGTGCTCGATCGGCTCGTGGCCGCGGTAGGCCACGCCGTCCAGGTCGACGAGCGCGAGGTCGTACCGGTCGGCGAGCGGGACGTCGCTCCCGAGCAGCCCGGCGCTCACCGCTCGCCCTCCGCCGCCGGCTCCCCGGCGCCGGGCGCCGCGTCGACGTCGTCCTGCTCGTCGGCACCGTCGTCCTCGTCGGCCACGTCGGCACCGTCCGCCTCGGCAGGGCCCTCCGCGTCGTCGGCGTCGTCGGAGTCGTCGACGTCGGGCTCGTCGACGTCGGGCTCGTCGACGGCGGGCTCGTCGCCGTCGACCTCGGCGTCCTCCAGGTCGTCGAGCTCCTCCGTCAGGTCGTAGACCACGACGTCGTCGTCCTCGTCGCCGAGCGCCGCGGCGAGGAGGCTCGCGTCGATGCCGGCCAGGAGCTCCGCAGCCTCCTCGGTCCGACCGGCGACCTCGAGCACGGAGGCGCGCGCCTGGAGCACGCGGGCCCCGAGCTCGCCCTGCGTGCCGACGGCGGGAACCTGGTCGAGAGCGGCGAGCGCGGCGTCGAGCTCGCCGAGGTCGACGCGCGCCCCGCTCACGACGATCGCGAGCTCTGTGCGCCCGACGTCGTCGAGCGTGGCAGCCTCGTCGGACGACGCGAGCGCGAGCGCGCGCTCGGGGCGCCCGAGGCCCCGCTCGCAGTCGGCCATGATCGGCAGGTGCTCGGACGAGCCGTTGAGACGGCGCACCGTGCGCAGCTCGCGCAGCGCCTCCGCGTAGCGGCCCGTGCGGTAGGCGGTCAGGCCCGCGGCCTCGCGCGCGACGTCGACGCGGCCGGCGCGGCGCACCGCGGCCTGCGCGTGCTCGTACGCGAGCTCGGGATCGGTGTCGATGAGGCGGCCGGCCATCACGAGGTGGCGGCCGACGACCTCGGCCGTCTCCTTGCTCAGCGTCCGCAGCCGACCTCGCGCCGCACGGTCGAGCTGGGAGAACTGGACGTCCTCGGGGATCTCGGGGCCCGCCGGGTGGCGGGGCTCCGGCCGGCGGTCGAACCCGTCGCGGTCCCGGCCCGCGCCGGCGCGCGGCGCGTGCCCACGCCGGTCGCCCCCGCGACGGTCGTCGCGCGGCCCGCCCGGTCCACGACGTCGGTCCGTCGCGTCCCGGTCGAACCTCCCGCGGCCGCCCTCCCCCGAGCGCGCGGGCCGCTCCGCGTCGCGCCGCTGCCCTCCGTCGCGGTCGCCCTCGCGCGACCACCGGTCGTCCCGACGCGCGGGACGGTCGTCACGGCGCGCGGGACGGTCGCCGCGACCCGCACCCTGGTCGCGACGGGAGTACCCGCCGCCGTGCTCGCGGCGCGGGCCGTCGGTACCGTGCTCGCGGCGCGGACCGCGCCCGGCAGCATCCCGACCGGAGCCGTCACGAGTGTCGCGGGCGCGGTCACGACGGTCCGCGTCCGGGCGACCGCGGTCGGGTCGACGGTCGTCGCGACGGTCGCGCTCCGGACGGCCGCGCTCGGCACGGTCCGAACCCGGGCGTCCACGGTCGGGTCGGTCCCGGTAGCCGCCCTCCGCGCGCCCGCGCCGGTCGCCCGCGCCGCGCTGGTCACCGCCGCGGCGACGGTCACCCGACGCGTCACCGCCGGACGGCCGGCCATGTCCCCCGCCACGCTGGTCGCCGGAGCCTCGTCGACCGTCCTGGTCGCGTCGACCGCCGCGGTCGTCGCCCGACCGCGGACGGTCCGGCTCGGGCTCGTGGGAGCTGTCGTTCACGAGGGTTCCCTCTCGTTCTGGAGTTTGCGCAGGCCATCTTCCCACGCCAGCGTGCTCGGGCACGCGGCGGGGCGCCTGTGACGACGCGTGATGCGACGAACGCACCGCGGCCGACGGGGCCCTGGGTGGTTGGTCGTGGAAATGCCGAAGGCCCACCCCGTGTGGGGTGGGCCTTCGGTGAAGGGTTGTCCGGCGGCGTCCTACTCTCCCACCC
>NZ_JAAFAN010000149.1:0-978 GCF_010287905.1 Cellulosimicrobium composti | reverse complement strand
CGGCCACGCCGCCCGCGGGGTCGTCGGCCCCCGCACCGATCCCGGCACCCGCACCGGCTCCCGCGCCCGCGGCGCAGGGCTCCGCCGACGCGCCCACGTCGGCCCCGTCCGGGTCGGTCACGCCCGCGGCGCAGGCCGCCGCCGAGACCCCGGCGCCGGTCGCCGAGGGTGCTGCGTCGGCCGGCGCGTACGCGCCCGCGGGGTCCGACGCGCCGTCCGAGACGCCCGCGGCCCCGACGCCGTCCTCCGGTCCCGAGGCCGTGCCGCGACCGTCGGACCACGACTCCGCGGCCCTCCCGGCGGCCGGGGACCCGGCGGCGCGCCGCGCGGCCGACGACTCCGCGGCGCCCGAGCCCGCGCGCGCCGAGCCACCCACCCCTACCGAGCCGCCCACCCGCACCGAGCCGCCCGCTCGCACCGAGACCACCGCACCCGCGGCGGCACCGGCCGCGGCGAACGGACCCGCCGCGACGACCGGGGCCGCCTCCGGCGCGCGCGAGGCGACCGCTGCTCCCGGCGACCGTGAGCCCGCCGCCGCACCGGACGGCCCGGGCGCGACGGACGGCGCGGCCGGCCGGCCGTCGGGTGCCGCCCCGGCGCTCACGACCGAGGAGCTGCGCCGCCGCTGGCCCGAGGTGCTCGAGAACCTGCGCGCGAGCCCGGTCACGTGGTCCCTCGTCAGCGCGAACGCCCAGGTGTCGGAGCTCGGGCCCGACGTGCTCTACCTCGCCTTCCCCTCCCCGGGGCTCGCGCGCACGTTCTCGTCGTCGCGTCACACGGGCGCGGTCCAGGACGTCGTCTACCAGACGCTCGGTCTCCAGGTGCGGGTCGAGCCGCGCCTCGACGAGGGCGGCGGTCCGGGAGGCGGCGGCCGTGCGCCGTCGCCCGCGCCCGTCTCGCCCGCCGCGTCGCGTCCCGGCGGCCCGGCCCCCGCGCCCGGGCCCGCTCCCGCCGGTCCGGCGCCGTCCGCACCCGGGG
>NZ_JAAFAN010000148.1:0-1109 GCF_010287905.1 Cellulosimicrobium composti | reverse complement strand
CGGCGCGCGGCGGGGGGGGCGGGGGGGCGGGCGCCGAACGCCGGGCGCGCCGCCGAGGGGGGGGGCGGCGCGCGACGCCTTGCCGCCGGGGGGGGCGAGCCACCGCCCGAGCGCGCGGTGCGGCGCGCGCGCGACGGCCTCGTCGACGCCCTCGAGGCGGCGGCGGGCGTCCCGACGGTCGTCGCGGCCGTGCGCGGCTCGGCCGTGCGCGACGCGCGTGCCGCGACCGGCTGGCCCGTCACGCGCTGGGTCGGCCGGTTCCGGCCCGACCCGCTGCGGCGCATCGGCCTGCGCGCGGGGCCGGCGCCGGGCTCGTCGCGCGCACGGGCTGCGAAGGAGCTCGGCACCGACGTCGGCGAGGTCCGCCCGGAGCTCGCGCGCACGTCGCTGCCCGCCGTCGGCGCGGCGCTGCGGGCCGGTGCGCAGACGGCCGTGCGCGACTACGCGGCCGGGGCGACGGCGGGACTGCCGGACGACTGGGCGCTCGCGGTGCGGCGTCGGGCCTCCGAGGGCGCGGCCGACCTCGCCGACGCGCTCGACCAGGCCGTCGCCGGGACCGAGCTCGAGGCGTCGCGGCGCCCGGTGTGGTGGCGCGTCGTGGGCGCGTTCCAGTGGCTCGTGCTCGCCGCGCTCGTCGTCGGGCTCCTGTGGCTCGCCGCGCTGTGGGGCTTCGTCTACCTGCGCCTGCCGGAGCCGCCGACGCCCGTGCTCACGCTCGGCGGTCCCGGTGCGCTGGAGCTGCCGTGGCCGACGCTGCTCGCGCTCGGCGGGGTCGTCGTCGGGATCCTCGTCGCGCTCGTCTCGCGCGCCGCCGCCGCCGTGGGCGGGCGTCGCCGCGCCGCGCGCGCCCGGCGTCGCCTGCGCGACGCCGTGGGCCAGGTCGCCGACCGCCTCGTGCGGCTCCCGGTGGGCGAGGAGCTCGCCGCGCTCGCGAGCTGCCGCACCGCGGCCCTCGTCGCCGCGTCCTGACGCCCCCCCCCCCCCCCGGGGGGCCGCCCCCCCCCCCCCCCCCCCCCCCCCCCCCCCCCCCCCCCGACGCGACCCACGCGCGCGCCCCTCGGAGCGACCCGCGAACGCGTTTCCCCTGTGCTCGAACCCCGCGCGCTGCG
>NZ_JAAFAN010000147.1:0-1165 GCF_010287905.1 Cellulosimicrobium composti | reverse complement strand
CCGGGGCCCCCACCTACGCGCGCGCGCCCACAACTCCCCGGCCGGCGCGTCGGGGGCGGCCCCCCCCCCCGCCCCCCCCCCCCCGCCCGCCCCGGGGGCCCACCGCCGCGCCCGGGAGGACGCGCCGGTCGGCCGCTGACGCGGTCCAGGTCGGGTCAGCAGGCGCCGAGGTCCTTCCAGACGCCCCACTGCCCGCTCTGCGCGGGGTTCTCGCCCGTCGTCCACCACTTGGCCTGGTAGTTCCGGCCGTCGTGGGAGACGTTCGCGCCGCCGAGGTAGACGGCGCTCGCGGACCACGCGGGCGCGGTGCACTCGCCCGGCTCGGGGTCGGTGGGCTCCGGGTCCGGGTCGCCCGGGTCCGTGCCGCCGCTGCCGATCGTGAGGTCGACGCAGTTGTAGAACGCGTTCACCGTGTTCGACACGTTCCAGCGCGCGAGGATCGTGTGGTTGCCCTGGGGCAGGCCCGTGAGCGTGTGGGAGATGTTGCTCGGCGGCTGCGCCCCGTTCTGGTTGAACGTCTTGAACAGCACGCCGTCGACGAAGTACTCCCACGTGCTCGTGTTGTGCGCCGCGGTGAGCTTCCACTGGAACGTCACCGTGGTGCCGGTCTGCGTGCGCGGCCACGGCTTGCTCGTGTCGTCGAGGATCGTGAACCCGCTGCCGCCCGAGCACTTCATCGAGCCCTTGGGCGCCTCGACGGACTGGGGCTCGTACTTGATCGAGCCGCAGTCGAACGACGTCGTCCCCTTCGCGCAGTGGTCCTGCCGGCTCGGCGGGGACGTGATCCAGCCGTGGGCGCTGGCGCTCGGGGCGACCGCCACGGGCGCGATGATCGCGACCGCGCCGACGACCGCTGCCAGGAGTACCGCTCTCAGTCTTCGCATGACGTGTCTCGCTCTCCATCCGGTGGTGCATGGGTCCATGCGGCGCGCTTCGTCGCGGGCCGCTCTCGGATCGGGCTCGGTTGACGCTACGAAACGTCAGGAGTGCGGACAATTGGGCAAAGCCCGTACGTGCTTCCGCGTAGCGGCGCCGCCGTGGGGTCGCGGACAGCACGACGGCGGGGGGGCCGCCCCGGGGGGGGGGGGGGCCGGCGGGGGGGGGGGGGGGGGGGGCGCGGCGCGCGCGGGGGGGGGGGGGGGGCCGGGCGCGGGGGGGGGGGGGG
>NZ_JAAFAN010000146.1:0-1330 GCF_010287905.1 Cellulosimicrobium composti | reverse complement strand
GTGATGGCGCAGATGTCGATGGTGATGAACCTGGACAAGTGCATCGGGTGTCACACGTGCTCGGTGACGTGCAAGCAGGCGTGGACGAACCGCACCGGGGTGGAGTACGTGTGGTTCAACAACGTCGAGACCCGCCCCGGCCTGGGGTACCCCCGCACCTACCAGGACCAGGACCGCTGGCAGGGCGGGTGGGTCCGCACGAAGAAGGGCAAGCTCACGCTGCGCGCCGGGGGGCGGTGGAAGAAGCTCGCGACGATCTTCTCCAACCCCGTGCTGCCCTCGATCCACGACTACTACGAACCGTGGACCTACGAGTACGACATGCTGCTCTCCGCCCCCCAGGGCGCCCACACCCCCGTCGCGCGCCCCAAGTCCCTGCTCACCGGCCAGGACATGAACATCTCCTGGTCGGCGAACTGGGACGACGACCTCGGCGGCTCGACCGCGACCATGGCCGACGACCCGATCCTGGCGCACATGTCCGAGCACGTCGCGACCGAGCTCGACAAGACGTTCATGTTCTACCTGCCCCGCATCTGCGAGCACTGCCTCAACCCCGCGTGCGTCGCGTCCTGCCCGTCGGGGGCCATGTACAAACGCGCCGAGGACGGCATCGTGCTGGTCGACCAGGACCAGTGCCGCGGCTGGCGCATGTGCGTCACCGGCTGCCCCTACAAGAAGGTCTACTTCAACCACAAGACCGGCAAGGCCGAGAAATGCACCCTGTGCTACCCCCGCATCGAGGTCGGCCTGCCCACCGTGTGCTCCGAGACCTGCGTCGGACGCCTGCGCTACCTCGGCCTGGTCCTGTACGACGCCGACAAGGTCACCGAAGCCGCCGCCGTCGCCGACGAGCACGACCTCCTCGCCGCCCAACGCGCCGTCTTCCTCGACCCGAACGACCCCCACGTCATCGCCGCCGCACGCGCCGAAGGCATCCCCGAGGACTGGATCACCGCCGCCCAACGCTCCCCCATCTGGGACCTCATCACCCGCTACGAGGTCGCCCTCCCCTTGCACCCCGAGTACCGCACCCTGCCCATGGTCTGGTACATCCCACCCCTGTCCCCCGTCGTCGACGTCGTGGCCGCCTCCGGCAACGACGGCGAGGACGGACGCACCCTGTTCGCCGCCATCTCCAAGATGCGCATCCCGCTCGAATACCTCGCCGGCCTGTTCACCGCCGGCGACACCGCCCCCGTCGAACGCGTCCTGCGCCGCCTGGCCGCCATGCGCTCCTACATGCGCGACATCAACCTCGGCCACGACCCCCACGAACAGACCGCAGCCGCCGTCGGCATGACCGGCACCCAGATCCAGGACATGTACC
>NZ_JAAFAN010000145.1:0-1339 GCF_010287905.1 Cellulosimicrobium composti | reverse complement strand
TGTCGCGCGTCAGACTTTGTGGCAGGGCCCGTTGCTTGCGGGCCTGACCTGTGAGGAGTCTGATCGTTCATGGCAAGACCACCGGCCGTTCCGGCCGAGGAGAAGACCAGGATCGTGTTGTCGGTCTTGGCCGGCGAGGTCACCGTCGCCGAGGCCGCCCGGCGGGCGAAGGTGTCCGAGCAGTCGGTCGGGAACTGGAAGCGGGCGTTCCTCGAGGCCGGCAGGACCGGCCTGGCGGCGGGGAAGTCGGGGCCCTCGACGCGTGAGCAGCAGCTGGAGGCCGAGGTCGCCGAGTTGACCCAGGCCCTGGGTGAGGCGCACCTGGAGGTCCGGGTGTGGAAGAAGTCCGCGGAGGGCCGGCTGGGCCCTTCGAGGACCTCGAGGTGATCCGCATCCAGGCGGGCATGCCGACCACGAGGTTCTGCCAGGTGATCGGCGTGCCCGAGCGGTCGTGGCGACGCTGGCAGGCCCGCGCCCGGGCCGGGTCCCCGGTCAAGGGGCCGTGGCCGCGCCCGGCGCGCGAGAGCGTGCGCGTGGCCGCGCGGCGGCACGCGTTGGCGCATCCGGCATGGGGACACCGCAAGGTGTGGGCCATGGTGCGCCACGACGGGCACCGGGTCTCCCAGGCCACCGTGCTGCGCCTGCTACGCGATGAAGGGCTGATCCTGCCCGCCGCCTACCAGCGGGAACGCCGCCAGCTCGCGGCCCGCAGGAAGGCCGCGTTCGCCACCGAACCGACGGGGCCGAACCAGGTGTGGCAGCTGGACTTCTCCGAGTTCGAGACCACGACCGGCGGCACGTGGCGCATCGCCGGGTGCCGGGACTACTGGTCGAAGTACGAGCACCCGTGGCATGTGTCCCCGACCGCGAACCAGCACGACGCGATCGCCGCGATCGAGCTTGCCCTGGCCGACTACGAGGCGATGTTCGGCCGCCCCTGATCGACGCGTGCGCCCGCGACGGCGACGGCAACGTCGTGCCCGCGGTGACGGTCGTGACGGACAACGGTGGCCCGTTCCGCTCGTTCCGGTTCGAGGCGTTCATCACCGCCCACCCCGAGCTGCGGCACGTGCGCACCCGGGTGCGTACGCCCGGGCAGAACGGGTCACGCGAACGCGGGTTCGGCTCCCTGAAGTACGAGCGGCTCTTCCTCGAAGAGATCGACGACGTCCTGTCCCTCGTCGCGCACGCCGACGACTACCGGGCCGAGTACAACACCGTCCGCCCCCACGAGGCCATCGCCTGGAACCGGCCCCTGGAGGTCCACCTGGGCCTGGCCGACCCGCTGACCCCCAACTTTCCCGAGACCCAAAACCTGCCAGCAGCTTGACGCGGGACA
>NZ_JAAFAN010000144.1:0-1365 GCF_010287905.1 Cellulosimicrobium composti | reverse complement strand
TGAATCGCCCTGGGTCTGATGGAGGCTCTGGTCATTTGGTTCCGATCAGGGCTTCGTGGCCCTGCTGCTTAGCGTAGAACCTCCTTTCGAACTCGACGGGTGGCAGGTCGCCGAGGTAGCCGTGCAGGCGTTCGGTGTTGTGCCAGTGGACCCATCCGAGCGTCGCGAGCTCGACGTCTTCCACGGTCCGCCAGGGCCCGGATCTGGCGGGCCCGCGGATCAGCTCGGCCTTGTAGTAGCCGTTCACGGTCTCGGCGAGCGCGTTATCGTACGAGTCGCCGACGGTCCCGATCGATGGCGTCGCGCCGATCTCGGCGAGGCGTTCGCCGTAGCGCAGACTCGTGAACTGGGCTCCGGCGTCCGAGTGACACCTCAGACCGGTCAGGCGGGTGCCGCGTGACCAGCGGGCCATCTCGATCGCGTCGAGGACCATCTCGGTGCGCATGTGCCCGGCAACGCGCCAGCCGACGATCGTCCGCGAGTAGGCGTCGATGATGAAGCACACGTACGCCATGCCGGCGAAGGTCGGCACATAGGTCAGATCGGTGACCCACAGTTGGTTCGGGGCGGTCGCGGTGAAGTCCCGCCTGACGAGGTCCGGGTGCCGGGCCGAGGCTGGGTCCGGGCGAGTGGTGCGCACCCGCTTCGTCCTGACCGCACCCTGGATCCCGAGGCCGCGCATGAGGCGGGCGACCTGGTCACGACCGACGTCATGCCCGGCCCTGCGTGCCGCCTTCCACAGCTTCCGTGCCCCGTAGACCCGGTAGTTGTCGTCCCACAGGGCGCGCAGCATCGGGCCCAGCTCGGCGTCCCGGACCGCACGCGCCGAGGGCGGGCGAGTCCTGGCGGCGTAGTAGGTGCTCACAGCCACCTTCACCCCTGCTGCGCTCAGCACGGTGCAGATGGACTCGACTGTGAGGCGCACGCCGTCGATGACGTCGCCGCGGTTGGCGTCGATGAACGCGACTACCTCTTGTGCTGGCGGTCGAGCTCCGCCCCGAAGAAACTTGCGGCCCGCTTCAAGATTTCGTTTGCCCGCCGCAGTTCCCGGTTCTCCTGCTCGAGCTCCCGGATCCGCCGCGCCTCCGCAGTGGTGATCCCGGGTGCGTGCCCGTCGTCGATCTCGGCCTGCTTGACCCACTGGCGCACCGACTCGACCCCGTAGCCCAGCTGGGTCGCGACCCGCTGCACCGTGCCGTGCTCGGTCCCCAGCTCCGCCCGCAGGGTCCGCACCATCCGCACCGCGGCGGCCTTCTCCTCATCCGAATACCGCCGCGTCTGCGGCTTGCCCGGCGTCTGCTCCTTCGGCATGGCTCCATCCTCGTTTCCAAGGTCAGGAACCTCCAACAAACCCAGGGCGATTCA
>NZ_JAAFAN010000143.1:0-1384 GCF_010287905.1 Cellulosimicrobium composti | reverse complement strand
CCCCCCCCGCCCCCCCCCCCCCCCCCCCCCCCCCCCCCCCCCCCCCCCGCCCGCCCGCCCCCGGCGGGGGCGCGCGCCCCCCCCCCCCCCCCCCCCCGCGGTCGGCGGTCAGTCCTGCGGGTCGCCCGGCGTGCGGGTCCCGCCCGTGCCCGACGCCGCGGGCTCGGTCGCGGCGGCCTGCTGGCGGCCCTCGTCGCGCGCCTTGGCGAGCATCGCCTCGAGGCGCTGGCGGCGGCGCCGGCGGTCGTCGCGGATGCCGATGACGAGCACGACGACGATCGCGACGAGCAGGAGCTGGGGCCACGGCACGGCCCACGTCGTGACCGTGACGGTCACGGGCTGCAGCGGCGCGTCCACCACGTCGTCGGCGACGGTCGTGGGCGTCACGGTGATGGTCGTGCTGACCGGGCCGAGCGGCCAGACGTCGTCGAACCCGACCTCGCTGCGCAGCGAGCCGCCGGGCAGGACCTCGCCGAGCGGCTCCGCCGTCACGCCGTCGACCACGGCGCCGAACAGGGCGGACGTCGCGACCTGACCCTCGGCGCCGAGCCGCACGTTGCCGTCGTTGGCGACGTCGTAGGAGACGGTGAGGTCGCCCGCGGCGAACGGGTTCCACGAGGGCGCGTAGGACGCCTTGACGTTCTCGACCGCGAGCACGGGCTGGACCTCGCCGGTGACGCGGGTCGTGACGCGGAAGCCGACGCGGCTCTCGACGCCCACGCTCGTGCCCTCGTCGCTCCCGGCGGTCGTGATGGACGCGGCGATGCCGGCCGGGTGGTCGCCGGGCGTCGCGTTCTCGGGGATCGTGATCGTGTACGGCACGACGACGGTCTCCTCCGGGCCGACGTCGACGGTCTCCTGGATGGTGAACCAGGTGCCCGCGTCCCTCGACTCCCGGTCGGACGGCAGCATGTTGAAGCGGCCGTTCGCGGTGAGGTACCCGTCGGCGGACTTGAGCGCGAACGTCGCGGGCGTCTTGCCGAAGTTCGTCACGGCGAGGTGGTCCTCGACCGTCTGGCCGGGGTCGACGGTGAGGTCGACCCAGCGCCGCCCGTCCGGGCCGTCGGCGTCCGCGGGCGTGACGCTCCAGGTGATCGTCTCCTCCCCGTCCCGGACCAGGCCGCTCGCGGGTGCCGGGCCCGCGGCGGCGGGCACGGCGGGCGCGAGCGCGGCGACGGCGGCCGCCGCGACGGCGAGGAGCCGCCGCAGGCCGCGGGTGCGGGGGCGCGGGCGGGTGCTCAGGTGTGATGCAGGGTTCACGCAGGTGCTCTCTCCGTACGACGGCGGGGGGCCCCCGCCGCGCGGCACCGCCAAGCCGGAGCCCGCCCCGGGCCGCGCGGGGGCTCGCCCGGGCCGGGGCCGCGGCTGCGGCCCGCCCGGCCCT
>NZ_JAAFAN010000142.1:0-1411 GCF_010287905.1 Cellulosimicrobium composti | reverse complement strand
CGGTCAAGTCCCAGGGAGTGGTGTAGCGGCTGGTGATCCTTCGCGGGGTTAGGCGGTGAGTTCGAGGACGGGGTCGGTGTCTACCTCCGTTGCGGTGTTGGTCACGGTGGTCAGGCGGCAGCGGGCCAGGACTTCGAGGCCGAGGTAGCGGCGGCCTTCGGCCCATTCGTCGGTCTGCTCGGCCAGGACGGCGCCCACGAGGCGGACGATGGCGTCGCGGCTGGGGAAGATGCCGACGGCGTCGGTGCGGCGGCGGATCTCCTTGTCCAGCCGTTCGGAGGGGTTGTTGGACCAGATCTGGGACCAGACGTCCTTCGGGAAGGCGGTGAACGCCAGGATGTCGGCGCGGGCGGCGTCCAGGTGTTCGGCCACCGCCGGGAGCTTGGCGGCCACGTAGTCCAGCAGTCGGTCGAACTGGGCACCCACGGCGGCGGCGTCGGGCTGGTCGTAGACCGAGTGCAGCATGGCCTTGACGGCGGGCCACATGCTCTTGGGGCAGATGCTCATGAGGTTCGCGGCGTAGTGGGTACGGCAGCGCTGCCACACCGCTCCGGGCAGGTTCGCGGCGATGGCCTCGACCAGGCCGGCGTGCGCGTCACTGGTGACCAGGCGCACCCCGGCCAGGCCGCGGGCCACGAGATCGGCGAAGAACTCGTTCCACGCCGCCCCGGTCTCGGCCGTGGCCACGCGCATGCCCAGGACCTCGCGATGCCCGTCGCCGTTGACTCCGGTCGCCACCAGGACCACGGTGTTGATCACCCGGCCGGCTTCGCGGACCTTCATCGTCAACGCGTCGGCGGCGACGAACGTGAACGGGCCCGCGTCGCCCAGCGGCCGGTGGCGGAAGGCCTCGACCTGCTCGTCGAGCTCGGCCGCCATCCGGGACACCTGTGACTTCGACAGGGCGTTGATGCCGAGGGTCTTGACCAGCTTGTCCATCCGGCGGGTGGAGACCCCGGCGAGGTAGCAGTCGGCCACGACCGTGATCAGGGACTCTGCTCGCTTGCGCCGCTCCAGCAGCCACTCGGGGAAGTAGGTGCCCGTGCGCAGCTTGGGGACCGCGACGTCGATCGTGCCCACCCGGGTGTCCAGGTCGCGGTGCCGGTAGCCGTTGCGCTGGGACGTGCGCGTGGCCGAGCGCTGGCCCCACTCGGCGCCCACCACCGCGTCCGCATCGGCCGACAGCAGCGCGTTGATCACCGTCTGCAGCAGCGACCGCATCAGGTCCGGGGACGCCTCGGCCAGAGCCTCGCCAAGCAGGCCGGCAGGGTCGACAATGTGGGGTGCGGTCATCGTGATGCTCCGTTCGAGAGTGCTGCGGAAGGTTCACTCGAAGGATCACGCGGTGACCGCTCCACGTCTACGGCGACGAGTTCGGCAACCGCGCTACACCACTATCGGGGACTCAACT
>NZ_JAAFAN010000141.1:0-1427 GCF_010287905.1 Cellulosimicrobium composti | reverse complement strand
ACGGAAAACGACTTAGGAGTCCGTCTCGTGGTCTCGGTGATTTGTATAAGAGACTGGTCGCGGCCGGTCTCCGCGCGGCGGGCGTCCGCGCGCAGGTCGTGCCGCTCGTGCGCCAGCGGGGACGCGCGCGCGACCAGGTCGGGCTCGGGTCGCGGGCGCGCGGCGCGCGGCTCCGGGGGGTCGAGGTCGCACGCCGCCCCGGGCGCGTGCGTGACGCGCTGCGGGACCGGACGCCGTGCCTCCTCGTCGACGACGTCCTCACGACGGGGGCCACGCTCGCGGCGTGCGAGAGCGCCCTCGCCGGTGCCGGCGTGCCCGTGCTGGGCGCGTTCGTGCTGGCCGCGACCCCCGCCCCCGGGGAGCGTCGCGGGCCGCGGCGCGTGCCGTCGTCGGGCCCCCGCGGAGGACGGGCCCAAGGTCCCTCGGCCCGGGCCCCGTTGGTGCTGCCTGGAACCCGGGGCGGGGGTTAGTCTGAGGGCCAGTCGCCGCGGACGACGGACGTGCAGGGCACGTGCGACGCCGCGCGAGCGTACCGAGCGCGCGGCCTCGTGCCGCAAGGAGGTGGTAGCCCACCGCACCCGGCACCGGGTGCTCCTACCGAATCCGAACGAGGCGCCCGGACGCACCGGGCCGGGCGTCGCACAAGATCCTCGCGGAGGCTCACATGGAGATCGTCGTCGTCGGCAGGCACACGGAAGTGGCAGACCGCTTCCGCCGGCACGTGGAGGACAAGCTCGCCAAGGTCCAGCAGCTCGCGCCCACGGCGCAGCGCGTGGACGTCGAGGTCACCCACGAGAACAACCCGAGGCTCTCCGGGGTCCGCGAACGCGTCGAGCTGACCGTGCGCGCCAAGGGACCCGTCGTCCGCGCCGAGGCAGCGGCCGACGACCGGTTCGGCGCCCTCGACCTCGCGATGGACAAGCTCGCCGAGCGCCTGCGCCGCGCCCGCGACCGTCGCAAGGACCACCGCAACCACACCGTCGTGCCGCCCGTCGACGTGCGTCCCTACGACCCGGCCACGCACGCCGCACCCCCGCCGCCGGCGCCGACCGCGCCCAGCGAGCCCGGGGAGGCCGTCGAGACGACGCTCGGCGACTCGCCCGTCGTCATCCGGCAGAAGCTGCACACCGCGGAGCCCATGACCGTGGACGACGCGCTCTACGAGATGGAGATGGTCGGCCACGACTTCTTCCTCTTCGTCGACGTCGAGACCTCCCGCCCGTCGGTGGCCTACCGCCGCCGCGGGTGGACGTACGGCGTCGTCGCGCTCGACACGTCGTGCGACTGCGCGCAGGCCCCGGCCGAGAAGACCGCCTGAGCCGCGCCGACGCGCCCCGGCCCCCCCCCGGGGCCGGGGGGGGGGGGGGTGGCCGGGCGCAGGGGCGCCGGGGGGGCGGGGCGGGGGGGGGGGGGGGGGGGGGGGGGGG
>NZ_JAAFAN010000140.1:0-1446 GCF_010287905.1 Cellulosimicrobium composti | reverse complement strand
CGCGACGAACGCCCCGCGGTCGCCCGCGGTGACGCACACGGCGCCGACCCCCCAGGCCTCCGCGAGCGCCCGGGCGAGGCCGCCCGGGTCGTCGGCGCGCACGTCGAGCCCCAGGGCCTCCGCGGCCCCGAGCGCCTCGGCGAGGTTGGGCGTGACGAGCGCGGCGCCGGGCACGGGGTCGCCGCCGCGCGGGTGCGGGTCCCACACGAGCGTCCGGGTGCGCGCGGCGTGCGCGAGCGCGTCGCGCACGGGCCCCGCGTGCGTGGTGCCGGCGCCGTAGTCGGAGACGAGCACGACGTCGGCGGGCGCGAGCGCGGTGCGGACCGTGGTCCCGGGCACGTCGTCGGGGCGAGCGGGACCGCCGTCGTCGACGCGGACGACGGTCTGCCCGCCGGAGCGCACGCGGGTCTTGCGGCGCGTCGTGCCCACCTGGGGGAGCGCGACGACGTCGACGTGCGGGCGGAGCAGGGCGCGCAGCTCGACGCCGGCCCGGTCGTCGCCGAACGGGGCGACGAGGCGCACGTCCGCGTCGTCGGCCGCGAGCAGCGCGGTGAGGCCCGCGCCGCCGGGGCTGCGGCGCACGCCGAGGGTGTCCACGACCGGCACGGGGCCGTCGGGGGAGAAGCGCGTCACCTGCCCGTCGACGTCCCGGTCGAGGAGCACGTCGCCGACCACGACGACGCGCGGCCCCCCGGTCGGGGCCGGCGCGGGCACGGGGGCGGGCTCGTCGCCCGGCCCGCTCGCGTCGGCCGCACCGGGGGCCTCGCCGCGCGCCGCCGCCTCGCGGTGGCGCACGTGCGCGTCGACCGCGGCGCACAGCGCGTGCACGACGACGAGGTGGAGCTCCTGGACGGACGACGTCGACGCGCCGTGCAGCGCGAGGACGTCGTCGCACGCGGCGGCGAGCGCGCTGTCCCGCGGTCCCGTGAGCGCCCACGTGGTGAGGCCGAGCTCGCGTGCGCGACGGGCCGCCGCGACGACGTTCGCGCTCTCGCCGGACGTGGACAGCAGCACGAGCACGTCGCCCGGGCGCCCGTGGGCGGCGACCTGGCGCGCGTACATCTCGCCGATGCCGTAGTCGTTGACGATCGCCGTGAGGCTCGACGTCTCGGCGTGGAGGCTGATGGCCGACAGCGGCGTGCGCTCGCCGTCGAAGCGGCCCACGAGCTCGGCGGTGAGGTGCTGGGCCTCCGCCGCGCTGCCGCCGTTGCCCGCGACGAGCAGGCGGCCGCCCGCGAGCGCCGTGGCGGCGAGCCGCTCGCCCCACGCGTCGATCCGTGCGGCCTCGGCGACGAGCAGGTCGAGCCCGTCGTGCAGGTCGGGTGCGTGCGCGGCGAGCCAGCGGCGCGCGGCGTCGCGGGGGGCGCCGGGCGCGCGGCCGTCGTCGCTGCCGGGGCGCGTCACGGTGCGCTCACCGCCCGCAGCGGCGCGTGCGCGGTGGCGACC
>NZ_JAAFAN010000013.1:0-71355 GCF_010287905.1 Cellulosimicrobium composti | reverse complement strand
CGACGCCGAGGCCCGCCTCCAGCGCGCCAAGAACCAGACCGCCGGGCTCATCGTCCCCGCCTGACACCCCTCACGACCCGGACCCCGGCCCGCACGACGCCCCACGAGGCGCCGCGCGGACCGGGGTCCCGTCATGACTCGGGCCGGCCTCCCCACGTCTCTGCGGCGCGCTCCAGCCTCCCCGCACGGGGACGAGTGCACGATCACCGGCGCAGCCGTCGCGTCCTGAGAGGCCCGCTCGGGGCGCCCTGGTGTGCGAGCCTGCTCCTGGGTCGGCAGCGGGCTCCCGGGGTTCCGCGCGGATCCTCCCGGGCGCCGCACGGCCTCGAGGCACGGACGCTCCCGCCGACGTGCCCACTCCGGGTCGTGCGTCGGCGTCGTGGTGGAGCACAGGACGAGCCGGACCGTCCGGGCACGCGCCGTGGCCCTCGGTCCCGAGGCCGTCGACGACGAGGGCACCGTCGACCATGCGGTCCCGGCATCTCCTCCCCTGTGGCTGCCCGTGCGGTGCGTGTCCCGTATGCGGGCGGAACGACGGACGGCCCGGTCCCTCTTCGGAGGGACCGGGCCGTCCGGTCGAGGATGCCGCGAGATTCAGTGCGCGTGCTGCCCGCGGGAGAACTCGAAGACCCAGCCGACGAGCGAGACCGCTCCGAGGGCGAAGCCCACGTACACGAGCCACCAGCCGACCGCGAGGCCGAGGAAGACGACGGCCGCCGAGCCGGCGATCGCGAGCGGCCACCAGCTCCACGGGGCGTAGACGCCCTGGTCGCCGGCGCCCTGCTCGATGAGGCCGTCCGGGTCGTCCTCGGGGCGGGCGTCGATGCGCCGCGACGTGAGCATGAGGTACGCGCCGATCATCGCGACCAGGCCCCCGGTCAGGAGGATCGCGACCGAGCCGACGGGCTCCCAGTGGCTCCAGAAGCCGTAGACGAGTCCCGCGGCGATGAAGAACGGCGTGCCGTAGAGGAACAGCTTGTACTCGATCTTCACTTCCCGGTCTCCTCGTCCGTCGTGCGGGGGTCGTCGACGATCGTCGTCGTCGTGGAGTCGCTCGCGGTCTCCGAGCCGCTCAGGCGGTCGAGCGCGACGCCCTTCTCACCGCGGCGGTCGGCCTCGCCGTAGACCTTCTCGAGGACGTTCGGGCTCGGCTCCGCGTGGTCCATCGCCGCGACCTCGGGGTGGTGCAGGTCGAACGCCGGCGACTCGGAGCGGATGCGGGGCAACGAGGTGAAGTTGTGGCGCGGGGGCGGGCTCGACGTGGCCCACTCGAGCGAGCGGCCGTAGCCCCACGGGTCGTCGACCTCGACCTTGGGCGCGTTGCGCCAGGTCGTGTAGACGTTCCACAGGAACGGCAGGGTCGACGCGGCGAGGATGAACGCCCCGACCGTCGAGACCTGGTTCTCCCACGTGAAGCCGTCCGAGGGCGCGTAGTCCGCGTAGCGGCGGGGCATGCCCTCGACACCCAGCCAGTGCTGGATGAGGAACGTGGTGTGGAAGCCGATGAACAGCAGCCAGAAGTGCAGCTTGCCGAGGCGCTCGTTGAGCATGCGCCCGGTGAACTTGGGCCACCAGAAGTAGAAGCCCGCGAACATCGCGAACACGACGGTGCCGAACACGACGTAGTGGAAGTGCGCGACCACGAAGTACGAGTCGGACAGGTGGAAGTCGAGCGCCGGGCTGGACAGGATGACGCCCGTGAGACCACCGAAGAGGAAGGTCACGAGGAACCCGATGGACCACAGCATCGGTGTCTCGAACGTCAGCTTCCCTCGCCAGAGGGTGCCGATCCAGTTGAAGAACTTCACGCCCGTCGGAACCGCGATGAGCATCGTCATGAAGGCGAAGAACGGCAGCAGGACCGCGCCGGTCACGTACATGTGGTGGGCCCACACGGTGACGGACAGTGCCGCGATCGCGATCGTCGCGTAGACGAGGCCCTTGTAGCCGAAGATCGGCTTGCGGGCGAAGACCGGGAAGATCTCCGACACGATGCCGAAGAACGGCAGCGCGATGATGTAGACCTCAGGGTGCCCGAAGAACCAGAACAGGTGCTGCCACAGGATCGCTCCCCCGTTCTCGGGGTTGAAGATCTGGGCACCGAACCGCCGGTCGGCGCCGAGCGCGAAGAGCGCGGCGGCCAGGGGCGGGAACGCCATGAGCACGAGGAGGCTCGTGATGAGCGTGTTCCACGTGAAGATCGGCATGCGGAACATCGTCATGCCGGGGGCGCGCATCGTGATGATCGTCGTGATGAAGTTGACGGCACCGAGGATCGTGCCGAAACCGGCGAGCGCGAGGCCGAACACCCACAGGTCTCCCCCGAGACCCGGACTGAACGTCGTGTTCGACAACGGCGCGTACGCGAACCACCCGAACGACGCGGCGCCCTGGGGGGTGAAGAAGCCCGCCGAGGCGATGAGCCCGCCGAAGAGGTAGAGCCAGTACGCGAACATGTTGAGTCGCGGGAAGGCGACGTCCGGCGCACCGATCTGCAGCGGCATCACGAAGTTGGCGAAGCCCGCGAACAGCGGCGTCGCGAACAGCAGCAGCATGATCGTGCCGTGCATCGTGAAGAGCTGGTTGTACTGCTCCTTGCTCTGCACGATCTGGATGCCGGGCTCGAAGAGCTCGGCACGGATCACGAGGGCCATGAGGCCGCCGATGCAGAAGAAGATGAACGAGGAGATCAGGTACAGGTACCCGATCGTCTTGTGGTCGGTGGACGTGACCCACTTGATCACGGTCCGCCCGAGGGTCTGACGCCGGGGGGCGAGACCGGGGATGACTTCGGCCTGCGCGACCATCAGTGCTCACCCTCCGTGCTAGCGGTGACGGGGTTCGGGTCCTGGAGGCGGCTGAAGCCCTCCACCGGGATCTGGCCTTCCTGGCCCTTCTCGCGGAGCGCCTCCATCTGCGCGTCGTACTCGGCGCGGTCGACGACCTCCACGTTGAACAGCATCCCGGAGTGGTGCTCGCCGCAGAGCTCGGCGCACTTGCCGGCGTAGACGCCCTCGCGCTCCGTCGTGACGACGAACTCGTTGGTGCGGTGCGGGATCATGTCCTGCTTGTAGAGGAACGCGGGGATCCAGAACGAGTGGATGACGTCGCGCGACTGCAGCTCGAAGCGGACGGTCTCGCCGACCGGCAGGTAGAGCGTGGGCAGCGCGGCCGCCGTGCCGGGGGCGCCGTCGATCGTGGCGTCCTCGGTCATCGTGTCGCCGACGTTCGCGAGGTGCTGGCCGGACTCGTAGACGTCGTCGTCCACGTAGTTGAAGTCCCAGCTCCACTGCTTGCCGATGACCTGGATGGTGAGGTCGGCCTCGCGGTCCGTGTCCTGGATCGCGCTCATGTCGCGGTCCGTGTAGTAGAAGAGCACGAGGACCATGACGATCGGCACGGCCGTGTACATGATCTCGAGCGGCAGGTGGTACCGCGTCTGGACCGGGAGCCGGTGGTCGTCCTTGCGCTTGCGGTAGGCGGCGACGCACCACAGCATGAGGCCCCACGTGATGATGCCGACGATGAGCGCGGCGATCCACGAGCCGGTCCACAGCGACGTGATCCGGGCGGTCTGGTTGGTCACCTCCCCGTCCTCGTAACCGGGCAGGAACCCGCGCTGGACCGTGTCGCTGGCGCAGCCGGACGCCACCGCAGCGACGGCGACGGCGAGGGCCGTCGCCCGCAGGATGGTGCGCCGTGTGCGGCTAGGGGGTTGCGAGTGCAAGGGGGGCCTTTCACGTCACGTCCTGCCCGTGCCCGTCTTTACGAGCCCAGCACAGGACCTTCGTCCTCGACACACGAAGCCTAGCGCGGGATTCCGCCCTTCGTGGCCCCGGACGCGCTGCGGACGGGCGAGATGCGGCACACGTCGTGGCCGGTCAGGACCGGTTCGGCACACCCGCGCCGCGTCTGTCAGATCCTTGCCACACGGACGGGTCCTGCGGCGAGGCGGTACCGTGCCCGATGAGCGCCCGCGCGCACGGCGGTCGCGTTCCGCGGACGGCGCGAGCGCAACGATCCGGCGCCTCGGCGCGGCCGGGACCGCCGACGGGCCGCGGAGCACGACGCCGGGGACGCCCCCGGGCGCGACCCCTCGCGTGCCGCACACCCGCCCTGGAGGCCATGTGACACACACCACCCCCGATCGCCGGGTCCGGCTCGACAACGGCGGGCGCGCCCCGTGGCACCCGCTCGCGCGCGAGGCGTTCGACCGCGCCCTCGACGACGGCTGGGCCGACCCGCGCCGCCTCCACGCCGAGGGCCGCCGCGCCGCCGCGCTGCTCGACGGCGCGCGCGAGGCCGTCGCGGGGGCGCTCGGTGCGCGGACGGAGGAGGTCGTCTTCACCGCGAACCACACGACGTCCCTGCACACGGGCGTCGCGGCCCTCGCCGCGGGCCGCTCGCGCGTCGGGAGCACCGTCGTCGTGAGCGCCGTCGAGCGCGCGGCGCTCCTCCACGCCGCGCACCACGGCGGTCTCGAGCGCGACGTCGTCGGCGTGGACCGGGCGGGACGGGTCGACCCCGCGCGGATGGCCGACGCCGTCGCGCGCCCGGGCGTGGCGCTCGCCGCGCTGCAGCACGCCAACGGCGAGGTGGGGACGCGCCAGCCCGTCGAGGCGGTCCACGAGGCCGCGCGCGCAGCGGGGGTGCCGCTGCTCGTGGACGCGGGGGCGAGCGTCGGCCACGACGCCCTGCCGACCGCGTGGGACGCGCTCGCGGCCGACCCTGCGGACTGGGGCGGCGGCCCGGGCGTCGGGGTCCTCGCGATCCGGTCGCGCGTGCGCCGCCGGAGCCCGTTCCCGGAGGACCCCGACCCGCTGGCCCCGGGCGGGGTGTCCGTGCCCGCGGCCTTCGCCGCAGCCGTCGCGCTGCAGGCCGTGCTCACCGACCGCGAGGCCGAGGACGCGCGCCGCCGTGCGCTCGTCGACCGGGTCCGCGCACGCGTCGCCGCGATCCCGGACGTCGAGGTCGTCGGCGACCCGGTCGACCGCCTCCCGCACGTCGTGACGTTCTCGTTCCTCTACGTGGACGGCGAGGCGCTGCTCACGGACCTCGACCGCGAGGGCGTCGCCGTCGGCTCCGGCTCGGCCTGCACGTCGAGCTCGCTCGAGCCGTCGCACGTCCTCGCCGCGATGGGCGTGCTCACGCACGGCAACGTCCGCGTCGCGCTCGACCGCTCCACGAGCGAGGCGGACGTCGACCGCCTCCTGGCGGTGCTGCCGGGCGCCGTGGAGCGCGTGCGGGCGACGCTCGGGGTGCAGGGCCTGTGACGGGCGCGGACCGCCCGCCCGCCGCGGAGGGCCGCGAGCACGGCGACGTCGTCGACGCCCGGGGCCTGCGGTGCCCGCTCCCCGTGATCCGGCTCGCGGCGGCGGCGCGCGACCGCGCCGCGGGCACGCGGCTCACCGTGTGGTCGACGGACCCCGCCGCGCGCCTCGACGTCCCCGCCTGGGCGCGGATGCGCGGGCACGCGGTCGTCGCGGAGGAGCCGCTCCCCCGCTCGGGCGACGCGGACGCCTGGGCGATCACCGTCGAGCTCGGCGGCTGAGACGGCACGAGCCCGGCCACCCGCAGGACGGGTGGCCGGGCTCGTGGTGTCCGGGTCGGCGTGCGCGTGGGCACGCCGGGCGCGTCAGCTGAAGGAGCCGCCGCACGCGCAGGCGCTGCCCGCGTTCGGGTTGTCGATGGTGAAGCCCTGCTTCTCGATCGTGTCGGCGAAGTCGATCGTCGCGCCCTCGAGGTAGGGGACGCTCATCTTGTCGACCACGACCTCGACGCCGTCGTAGTCGCGCAGCGCGTCGCCGTCGAGCACGCGCTCGTCGAAGTAGAGCTGGTAGATCAGGCCGGAACAGCCGCCGGGCTGCACCGCGACACGCAGGCGCAGGTCGTCGCGGCCCTCCTGCTCGAGGAGGGTGCGGACCTTCTCCGCGGCCTCGTCGGTCAGGTTGACGCCGTGCGTGGCAATCTCGGTGGTCTCGCTCATCTCGTCTCCGCGCTGTCGGGGGCACTGGTGCCCCGGTGGTGGCCGGCTTCTCGGACCTCTCGAGAGAGATCTCGTCAGGTCCTCAACACCACACGTGCCGGTCGTGTTCCCGAGTCTACGACCACCGGGCGGCGTACGGTCGAACGGGCCCCCGCACGGGGGCCGCGACCCACGACGACCGGAGGCCCCGTGGACCCGTCCGTGCACTTCATCACCGTCGCGGCGCGCGACCTCGACGCCGCCCGGCGCTTCTACGGCGCGCTCGGGTGGGAGCCGCGCCTCGACGTGCCGGGAGAGATCGTGTTCTACCGCTCGGCGGCCGGGCAGCTCCTGGGCTTCTTCGACGCGGAGAGCTTCGCGCGCGACGCCGGGACGCCCGGTGCGGCGCCCACGACGACGGGCGTGACGCTCTCCCACAACGTCGGGTCCCGCGAGGCGGTCGTCGCGCTCGTGGCGGCGATGGTCGCCGCGGGCGGGACGGTCCGCAAGGAGCCGCAGGAGGGCGAGTTCGGCGGGGTGTTCCACGCGCACGTCGCGGACCCCAACGGGCTCGTGTGGGAGGTCGCGCACAACCCCGCGTGGTCCGTCCGCGCGGACGGCGAGGTCGACCTGGGCTGACGGGTCAGCCGCGCGACCACGTGCGGGCGACGCGCTCCACGAGCGCGCGCGGGTCGCCGTCCTCCCACGCGTACGCGCCGCTCAGTCCCGCGGCGGCCTGCTCGCGGCGCCCGGCCACGACGCTCCGCGCGACCACGACGACCGGCAGCGCGTGGCGGCCCGCGCGCGCCGCGACCTCGCGGACCGTCCCGTCGCCGAGCTCGTGCGCCCCGAGCTCGTCCGCGAGCACGACGACGGCGTCCGCACCCGCGAGGCGCTCGTCGAGGCCGAGGTCGTCAGCCAGGACGCGCAGCGCCGGCACGAGCCGGCCGCCGAGCGCGGCGACGGCGTGCCCGAGGCCTCCGCCGCTCCCCGCGCCCGGGAGGCCCGCGAGCCGTCGGCCCGTGGTCGCCGTCGCGAGGAGGTCCCGCCCCACGAGCGCGCCGCCCCCGCCCGCGCCGTCGGACGCGAGGCGGTCGACGGCCGCCGCGACGTCGTGCGCGACCGCCCCGAGCTCTCGTTCGAGGTGCTGCGCGACGGCCGCGTCGACCCCGCGGCCGTCGAGGGTCGCGCTCGCGCCGTGCAGACCGAGCAGCGGGACGTCGGACGCGACCGCCGCGACGAGGTCGGTGCCGCCGAGCGCGGCACGGGCCGCGCGCAGGACCTCGACGGCGGCGTCCCCCGCCACGCGCCCGACCTCCGCGCCGGCGAGCGCGCGCAGCGCCCCGAGCCCCGCGTCGTGGCTCGTGCTGCTGCCCGTCGCGAGCACGACGCGGCCGGGCGCTCCTGCGGCGTCGCGCGCGGCGTCGACCGCGAGCGCCAGCAGGTGCCCGACGGCGGTCGAGGAGCGCGCGGGGACCGTCGGGTCGGGTGAGCCGGGGCCGAGCGTCCCGGCGTCACCGGCGGCGGGCACCTGGGACGCGTCGACGTAGACGGTGGGGCGCGTCGGGGCGCCGCCCGCGTCCGCGGCCCGGCGGCGCAGCGCGACCGGCACCTCGGACCCGGCGGGTCCGGGGACGACGCCGGCGAGCACCTCGGGCGCGACGGGCGCGAGCGCGTCGAGGAACCCGGGGCCCTGCGCCGCGAGCGCCACGACGTCGAGGTCGGCGTGCGGTGCCCACCACGACGCGACGTCGGCGAGGGTGGGGACGCCCTGTCCTGCGGCGGGGGTGGTGACGCCCTGCGGCCACGCCCCGTCCGGCAGGGGCGGGGCGGCGGACCCGGTGAGCAGCACGCGCATGCCCGGATTGTGCCAGCCCGGGGGCACGGCGCCGGCACGGTCGCCGTGGCGCCGTGGGCGTGCGGGACGTCACGGTCCGTCGGGACGGCCCTGTGCGACGATGGTGCCGTGAGCACCGGTAGCACCCTGCTGTCGTCCGTGACCGGACAGAACACTGCGCGCCAGGGCGGGTTCGTCGAGCCCAGCCCTTCTGCCCTGCTGCTCCTCGGCCAGGGCCGCGACCTCGCGTCCGAACGCGGGGTCGAGTGCGTGGGCGAGCTGCCCGCGCCGAGCGACCCGGACCTCGTCGAGCGGGCCCGTGCGGCACGTGCGGCGCTGGGCGACCGGGCGTTCGTCCTGGGTCACCACTACCAGCGCGACGAGGTCATCGACTTCGCCGACGTGACGGGGGACTCGTTCAAGCTCGCGCGCGAGGCCGCGGCGCGGCCCGAGGCGGAGTTCATCCTCTTCTGCGGCGTGCACTTCATGGCCGAGAGCGCGGACATCCTCACGTCCGACGCCCAGCAGGTCGTGCTGCCGGACCTCGCGGCCGGCTGCTCGATGGCGGACATGGCCGCGATCGACCAGGTCGAGGATGCGTGGGACGTGCTCGAGGAGGTCGGGATCGCCGACTCGACGATCCCCGTGACGTACATGAACTCCTCCGCCGCGATCAAGGCGTTCACGGGCCGTCACGGCGGCACGGTGTGCACGTCGTCGAACGCGGAGGTCGCGCTGCGCTGGGCGTTCGACCAGGTGGGCGGCGTCGAGGGCACGGGCAAGGTGCTGTTCCTCCCGGACCAGCACCTGGGTCGCAACACCGCCGTGCTCAAGCTCGCGATGGCGCTCGACGACTGCGTCGTGTTCGACCCGCGCAAGCCGAACGGCGGCCTCACGGACGCCGAGCTGCGCGACGCGCGCATGATCCTGTGGCGCGGGCACTGCTCGGTGCACGGGCGGTTCTCGGCGAAGAACGTCGAGGACGTGCGCGCCGCGGTGCCGGACGTCAACGTGCTGGTGCACCCGGAGTGCAAGCACGAGGTCGTGACGGCCGCGGACTTCGTCGGGTCGACCGAGTACATCATCGCGATGCTCGACGCGGCCGAGCCGGGGTCGTCGTGGGCGATCGGCACCGAGCTCAACCTCGTGCGGCGCGTCGCGCGCCAGCACCCGGACAAGCGGGTGCACTACCTCGACTCGACGGTGTGCTTCTGCTCGACGATGAACCGGATCGACCTGCCGCACCTCGTGTGGGCGATGGAGTCGCTCGTCGCGGGCCGCGTGGTCAACCGGATCGTCGTGGACGCGGACGACGCGCACTGGGCGCGCGTCGCGCTCGACCAGATGCTCGCCCTGCCGGGCATCTAGCCAGGGTCCGCCGGCGCGCCCGCGGGCCGCGCCGGCGGATGACGTCCGGGCCACGCGGAGGTGGGCATGAGCACCGGGAACGGCATGAACATCGGGATCTTCGTCTTCGACGAGGCGGAGGAGCTCGACGTCGCGGGGCCGTTCGAGGTGCTGACCGCGTGGGCCGAGCACTCGGCGCTCAAGCCGCACGTGTCGACGTTCTCGTGGGACGGCGGGGGCGTGCGCCTCGCGAAGGGCCTGCGTCTCCTGCCGGACCGCTCGGCGGACGACGTCGGCCCCCTCCACCTGCTCGTCCACCCCGGGGGCTGGGGCACGCGCTCGCTCCTCGCGGACCGCGTCCATCTCGAGTGGCTGCGCGCGATGCGCGCGCAGACCCCGGTGATCGCGAGCGTGTGCACGGGGTCGCTCGTGCTCGCGGCGGCGGGGCTGCTGTCGGGCCGCCCGGCGACGACGCACTGGGCGCACTACGACGAGCTCGCGGAGATCGACCCGAGCGTCGTGCTCGACACCGAGGCGCGGTTCGTGGACGACGGCGACGTCGTCACGTCGGCGGGCGTGTCCGCGGGGATCGACATGGCGCTGCACCTCGTCGCGCGCCTGGAGGGCGACGACGTCGCGCGCGCCGTGCGGCGCGGGATCCAGTACGACCCGGACCCGCCCGTCTGACGCCGTCGGACGCCCCGGCCCGGCACGCCCGGACTACCTGATACCGCAGGTGCGAGGTAGTAGCCTGCACCGGTGACCCGCCAGATCCAGCTCCTCGTCGCCAGCACGATGCCGCGCAGGCCCGTGCCGGGGCGCGGTGTCCTCGACCCGTCGGTCACCCGGATGCGCGTGCGCCCCGGTGACCTCGACTTCTACCTGCACGTCAACAACGGCGTGTACCTGCAGATGATGGACGTCGCGCGCAGCAACTTCATCGCCGACCTCGGCGGCTTCCCCCTGCTCAAGGAGAAGGGCTGGTACCCCGTGGTCGCGGCGTCGACGATGAAGTACCGCCGGTCGCTGCAGCTCTGGGACCGCTTCGAGATCACCACGTGCGTGCTCGGGTGGGACGAGCGCGTGGTGTACCTGGAGCAGGTGTTCTCCCGCCGCGGCGACCTGTGCGCGCGCGGCCTCGTCGCCGGGCGGTTCCTCGCGCGCGGGTCCGGCGACCGGATCGCCGCGCCCGACGTCGTGGGCCTGCTCGGCGGCGACGTCACCTCGCCCGAGCTCCCGGACGACGTCGCCCGGTGGTCCCGCGCCGTCGACGTCGCGCACCGGGCCTGACGCGCCGGGCCGCCGGGCGGACGCGCACCGGGGCCGACCCGCGTCCGCGACCCTCGCCGGGCGGTCACCCACCCCCTGGGCACCGCACGCGACGGGTGCTTCGATGGACGGATGACCGCCGACCGCGCACCCGCCCCCGACGGCCCCGACCCCTTCGACGCGACGATGGTCCCGGCGCTGCCGTGCCAGGACGTCGACGAGCTGCGCGACTTCTGGACCGCGCTCGGCTTCGAGGTGACCTACCGCCAGCTCCGGCCGAACCCGTACGTCGCGCTGCGCCGCGGCGGCGTGGACCTGCACTACTTCGGGCTCGACGGGCTCGCGCCGCAGGACAACTTCAGCACGTGCATCGTGGTCGTGGAGGACACGGCCCCGGTGTTCGAGGCGTTCGCCGCGGGCCTGCGCGCCCGCTACGGCCGGCTGCCGCTCACCGGGTTCCCGCGCATCACGCGCCCGCGGCGGCGGGCCAACGCGGGAGGCGCGACGGGCTTCAGCCTCGTGGACCCCGCCGGGAACTGGGTCCGCGTGATGCGCCGCTCCCCCGCGGCGCCCGTCTCCGGCACGGACGGCGACTCCTCGGCCTCCGCGTACGGGGCCCGGCCGCAGGGCCGCCTCGCCCGCGCGCTCGACGACGCCGTCGTCCAGGCCGACTCGCACGGCGAGACCGCGCAGGCGCGCAAGATCCTCGGGGGCGCGCTACGGCGGGCGGGGGACGACGCGGACGCGGCCGACCGGGTGCGCGCGCTCGCCTACCTCGCCGAGCTCGCCGTCCGCGGCGGTGACCCCGACGCGGCCCGCGCGCACCTCGACGAGCTCGACGCCCTGACGGGCGCGCTGGACGTCGGGGTGCGCGACGCCGTCGGGCCGGTGCTCGCCGAGGCGGCGGACCTGCGGGCGGCGCTCCCCGGCTGACCGGGACCGCCGCCCGCGGGCGACCGCGTCAGGCGACAGCGCCGCCCAGCCGCGCGAGCAGGAGCGCCTCGGCGAGCACGACCTTCTTGAGCTCGCCGAGGTGGACCGACTCGTTCGCGCCGTGGGCCCGCGAGTCGGGGTCCTCGACGCCCGTGACGAGGATCGCGGCGTCGGGGAACACCTCGAGCAGGTCGGCGATGAACGGGATGGACCCGCCCACGCCGATGTCGACCGGGTCCGTGCCCCACGACGTCGCGAACGCCCACCGTGCGGCCCGCATCGCCTCGGAGTCGCCGGGCGCGAGGAACGGCTTGCCCTGCTCGCCGTCGCGCACGGTCACGCGCGCGCCGAGCGGCGCGTGGGACTCGAGGTGCGCGCGCAGCGCCGCCATGGCCGCGGCCGGGTCCTGCCCGGGCGCGAGGCGCACCGAGAGCTTCGCGGTGGCGCGCGGCGTGAGCGTGTTCGACGCGTGCGCGACGCTCGGGGCGTCGAGGCCGATGACGGCGATCGCCGGCTTGGCCCACAGCCGCCCGGCGATGCTCCCCTCGCCCGCGAGCGCCGCGCCGTCGAGGAGCGACGAGTCGGCCCGGAAGTCGGCCTCGGCGTAGTCGACCGTCGGCTCCGCGGCCGTCACGAGGCCGTCGACGGCCACGTTGCCCACGTCGTCGTGGAGGGTCGCGACGAGGCGCGCGAGCAGCGTCACCGCGTCGAGGACCGGGCCGCCGAACATGCCCGAGTGCACCGCGTGGTCGAGCACCGCGACCTCGACCTCGCAGTCGACGAGCCCGCGGAGCGACGTCGTGAGCGCGGGGACGCCGATCTTCCAGTTCGAGGAGTCGGCGACGACGATGACGTCCGCCGCGAGCAGGTCCCGGTGCTGCGTGAGGAACGGCAGGAACGTCGGCGAGCCGACCTCCTCCTCGCCCTCGACGAAGACCGTCACCCCCACCGGGAGGTCGCCGAGCTCGGTCAGGGCGCGCAGCGCGCCGAGGTGCGCGACGACGCCCGCCTTGTCGTCGGCCGCGCCGCGTCCGTAGAGGCGGCCGTCGCGCTCGGTCGGCTCGAACGGGTCGGTGTCCCACGCGGCGGCGTCGCCCGGGGGCTGCACGTCGTGGTGGGCGTAGAGCAGGACGGTCGGGGCCCCGGCGGGTGCGGGACGGCGCGCGACGACGGCGGGCGCGCCCTCGGTGCCGTCCTCGGTGCGGGCCCGCAGGATCTGCACCTCGGGCATGCCGGCGTCGCGCAGGAGCGCGGCAACGGCGTCCGCGCTCGCGGCGACGTGCGCCTGGTCGAACGCGGCGTTCGAGACGCTCGGCACGCGCACGAGCGACTCGAGGTCGGCGCGCAGCGCGGGGAACAGGCGCGCGACGGTCTCGCGGAGCGTGGTCGCGAGCGCGGGGTCGGTGGGTTCTGGTGAGTTCGTCACGACCAGCACCGTACGACACCGGGGACCGCCGGGCCCGCGCGTCGGGTCCGTGACCGCCCGCCCGGCGGCGCGTCCGGCCGTGGCACGCGTCCGGCGCCCGCGGACGGCACGCGAGGCACTCCCGCGGCTCGACTACGCTGGTGGGGTGTTCTCCCGCAACAAGCCCGCCGCGACGCCCGCCGCCCCCGACCCCGTCGAGCAGGCGGCCGAGATCGAGCGCGCCGGCAAGGGTCGGCCGACGCCCAAGCGCAAGGTCGCCGAGGCCGCGAACAAGCGACCCCTCGTGCCGGACGACCGCCGCGCCGCCGCGAAGGCCGCGCGGGAGAAGCAGCGCGAGATGCGCGACCGCCAGTACCAGGCCATGCAGACGGGCGACGAGCGCTACCTGCCCCCACGCGACAAGGGCCCGGTCAAGCGCTACGTGCGCGAGTACGTCGACGCGCGCTGGAACCTCGGCGAGTTCTTCCTCCCGGTCGCGCTCGTGTTCATCGTCTTCTCGTTCGTCACGGCGCAGAACCAGGACCTCGCGTTCCTGACCGTGATGACGCTCTACGTCATCGTGCTCCTCACGGTGATCGACGGCTTCATCATGTGGCGGCGCCTGCGCAAGCGCCTGCTCGCGAAGTTCGGCGAGATCCCCAAGGGCACGGTCATGTACGCCGTGATGCGCGCGTTCCAGCTCCGCCGCGCGCGCCTGCCGAAGCCGACGCACAAGAAGCACGGCGTCTACCCGGAGTGACCGCCGTGTAGGTTCGTGGGGCAACGACCGGGGGGCTAGGTTGGGGCGCATGCCCACCTACCGCTACCTCGGCAACTCCGGTCTCAAGATCTCCGAGATCACCTACGGCAACTGGCTCACCCACGGCTCCCAGGTCGAGAACGACGTCGCGACGGCGTGCGTGCACGCCGCGCTGGACGCCGGCATCTCGACCTTCGACACGGCCGACGTCTACGCGAACACGAAGGCCGAGCAGGTGCTCGGCGACGCGCTCAAGGGGCAGCGCCGCGAGTCGCTCGAGATCTTCACCAAGGTCTACTGGCCGACGGGCCCCGGCGGCCCCAACGACACCGGCCTGTCCCGCAAGCACGTCATGGAGTCCATCAACGGCTCGCTGAAGCGCCTCGGCACCGACTACGTCGACCTCTACCAGGCGCACCGGTACGACACGGAGACGCCGCTCGAGGAGACGATGCAGGCGTTCGCCGACATCGTCCGCCAGGGCAAGGCCCTGTACATCGGCGTGTCCGAGTGGACGGCCGACCAGATCCGCGCGGGACACGCGCTCGCGAAGGACCTCGGGTTCCAGCTCATCTCGTCCCAGCCGCAGTACTCGATGCTGTGGCGCGTCATCGAGGACGAGGTCGTGCCGACGTCGCGCGAGCTCGGGCTGTCCCAGATCGTCTGGTCGCCCATGGCGCAGGGCGTGCTGTCCGGCAAGTACGTCCCCGGCCGCCCGCTGCCCCAGGGGTCGCGCGCGACCGACGACAAGGGCGGCGCACGGATGATCCAGCGCTTCATGACCGACGACGTGCTCACGCGCGTGCAGAACCTCAAGCCCGTCGCGGACGAGCTCGGGCTCACCATGCCGCAGCTCGCGGTCGCGTGGGTCCTGCAGAACGACAACGTCGCGGCGGCACTCGTCGGGGCCTCGCGCCCCGAGCAGGTCGCGGAGAACGTCAAGGCGTCGGGCGTGACGATCCCTGCCGAGCTCATGGCCCGCATCGACGAGATCCTCGGCGGCGTGGTCGAGCGCGACCCGGGCAAGACGGCGGAGGACGCCCCGCAGGGCCGCGTCGCCTGACGCGGGACCTCATCCGCGACGACGGCTCCGGCGGTGCGCCGGGGCCGTCGTCGTCTCCTCACCGGCCGGGTGCGGGCATGCCTCCCTCGCTCGGCCGGGGGCCTGCGGCCGCAGCCACCGGCGCGTCCGGCGGTGCGGCGTCCGCGGCGCTCGCGCGGGCGCGCGGCGCGGCGACGAGCCCGCGCGGTGCGAACCAGCGCGCGGTGAGCTGGACGACCGGTCCGACGCCGAACGCGTAGGCGACCGTGGCCCAGCCGGGGGTCCCGCCGAGCGCCCAGCCCACGGCCACGACGACGACCTCGATCAGCGTGCGCACGAGCCGCACCGACCACCCGGTGCGGGCCACGAGCCCCGTCATGAGGCCGTCGCGCGGGCCGGGCCCGAGGCGCACGCCGAGGTACGCAGCCGTCGCGACGCCGTTGAGCACGATCCCGCCGAGCGCGAGCGCGACGCTCGCCGCGACGCCCGGGTCCGGCACGGCGCGCTCGACGAGCGCGATCGCGGGGTCGATCGTCAGGGTGATGACCACGACGTTGGCGACGGTCCCGACGCCGAGGCGCTGGCGCAGCGGGATCCACGCGAGGAGCGCGAGCACGCTGAGCGAGCCGACGACGACCCCGAACGGCAGGCCGGTGCGGCGCACGACGCCCTGGTGCAGGACGTCCCACGGCATGCCGCCCTGGCCCGCGTGGAGCAGCATCGCCATCGACAGCGCGTACGCGAGGAGGCCGAGGAGGAGCTGGGTCACGCGGCGGACGGGAGTCATGCGTGCCATCCTGGCGACCAAGTGGCATCGACATCCATAGCCAATCACGAGAGAGTGGCCCCATGAGCCTCGCCCCCTCCGGGACGGTCGACGTCCACCGGCACCTCTCCCCCGCCGCCGCGGCCCGGCTGCTCGGCCGCTGGCACGCCGGCGGTCGCGCGTACGTCGCGCTCGCCGACGCGCTGCGCGCCGCCGTGCTCGCCGGCACGCTCGCACCGCACACGCGCCTGCCGTCCGAGCGTGACCTCGCGGCCGCGCTCGGTGTCTCGCGCACGACGACGGCCGCGGCCTACGGGCGCCTGCGCGAGCTCGGCTTCGCCCGGTCGCGCACCGGCTCGGGCACCGTCGTCGTGCTCCCCCGCCCCTCCCGACCCCGGGCGGCGCACCGGGCCCCCGGCGGCGACGCGCCTCCCGCGCCCGCGCCGCACGCCGCACCGATCGACCTCGCGGACCTCTCCCAGGCGACCTCCGCCGCCCCCAGCGGCCTGCACGCCGCGTACTCGCGCGCGCTCGAGCGCCTCCCCGAGCACCTCGCCGGCGGCGGGTACGAGCCGTACGGCGTCGCGGCCCTGCGCGAGGCGCTCGCCGACCACCAAACGCGGCGCGGCACACCCACGACGCCCGACGAGATCCTCGTGACGACGGGCGCGCAGCACGCCATCACGACGCTCGCGACGACGCTCCTCGGGGCGGGCGACCGCGCCGTCGTGCAGTCCCCGACGTACTACCACGCCATGGAGGCGCTGCGGCGCGCCGGGGCACGGCTCGTGCCCGTGCCCGTCGGCCGCCGCGACCGCGACGCGCGCACGGGCCGCGACCAGGACGCCCCGGGATTCGACGTCGACCTCTACGGCTCGACGCTCCGCCAGGTCTCGCCGCGCCTCGTCTACCTCGTCCCGGACTTCCACAACCCCACGGCGTACACGCTCTCGGCCGCGGAGCGGGCCGGCGTGCGCGACGCCGCGCAGCGCCACCGCGTGACCGTCGTCGGCGACGAGACCCTCACGGACCTCGACCTCGACGGCGACCCGGACGCCGCCGGGCCCGTCGCCGAGCCGCTCGCGGGCGACGGCACCTCGCCGTACGTCGTCACGGTCGGCTCGGCGTCCAAGTCGTTCTGGGGAGGGCTGCGCGTCGGCTGGGTCCGCGCCCACCCCGACCTCGTCGCGCGCCTCGCCCGCACGAGGCAGTCGGCGGACATCGCGACCGCCGTCCTCGAGCAGCTCACCGTCGTCGAGCTGCTCGACGACGCGCCGTCCGTGCTCGCGGAGCGGCGCCGGATGCTGCGGGCGCAGCGCGACCTGCTGTGCGGGCTGCTCGGTGCCGCGCTGCCCGACTGGCGCGTCCACGTGCCGGAGGGCGGGCTGTCGCTGTGGGTCGACGTCGGCGCCCCCGTCGCGCAGGCGTTCGCCGCGGCGGCGGCCGCCGAGGGCGTCCTCGTCAACGCCGGGCCGACGTTCACGCCCGACGGGAGCGCGGCCGACCGGCTGCGCCTGACGTTCTCGCGGCCGCCCGACGAGCTCGAGCACGCGGTGCCACGGCTCGTCGCGGCGTGGGCGCGCGTGACGGGCTGACGGGCGTCAGGGGACGCGCAGCTCCACCGTCGCGGTCGCCTGGGTGCCGTCGTGCAGGAGTCGCGCGGCCGCCGCGCCCTCGGCGGCGAGCGACCGCCACGTCTCGCCGAGCCACTGCTCGGCGTCGTACTGCGTGGTGAAGACCGGGCTCACGGGCGTCGCGAGCGCGCGGCCCTCGGCGTCGTCGAGCTCCCAGACCCACTGCGGCCGGATCATCGTGCCTCCCTCGCCTCGGCGCCCCGCACGTGCTCGCCCGGCTCGGGGTGACGCACGAGCGAGCGGTTGATGCGCGCGGCCCAGAACGGCCCCTGGTAGAGGAAGCCGGTGTACCCCTGGACGAGGTCGGCCCCCGCGTGCAGGTAGTCGCGGGCGTCGTGCGCGGTCGTGACGCCCCCGACGCCGATGATCGCCCGGTCCGCGCCGAGGCGCTCGCGCAGGCGCGCCACGACGGAGAGCCCCCGGGCACGGACGGGCGGGCCGGACAGCCCGCCCGGCCCCCGGTCGTGACCGATCGTCGTGTTCACCGCGACGACCCCGTCGAGGTCGAGCTCGTCGACAAGGTCGGCGACGGCGTCGACGTCCTCGTCGGCGAGGTCGGGCGCGATCTTGACGAGCAGCGGGACGCGCACGACGCCCGCACGCGCGGTCGCGGCGTCCGCCGCCTCGCGCACGGCGACGAGGATCGGGCGCAGGGACTCGACCTCCTGGAGGTCGCGCAGGCCGGGCGTGTTGGGCGAGGAGACGTTGACCACGAGGTAGTCGGCGTACGGCGCGAGGAGTCCCGCGCTCGTCGCGTAGTCCGCGGCCGCCTCCTCCGCGGGCGTGACCTTCGTCTTGCCGATGTTCGCGCCCACCAGCACCGCGCGGCCCGACCGGGTCGACCGCAGCGCCGCGAGCCGGCGCGCCGCCGCCTGCGCGCCCTCGTTGTTGAAGCCCATGCGGTTGCGCACGCCGCTCACGTCGAGCTCGCGCCACAGGCGCGGCTTCTCGTTGCCGGGCTGCGCGTGCGCGGTGACCGTCCCGATCTCGACGAACGCGAACCCGAGGGCCGTGAGCCCGCGCACGGCGCGCGCGTCCTTGTCGAAGCCGCCCGCGAGCCCGAACGGCGCGGGGAAGACCTTGCCGAGCACCTCGACGCTGCCGCGACCGCCCGCCCGGCGGCCCAGGTAGGGCGCGAGCGCGCCCTGCACGACGTCGCGCAGCACGGGCACGCGGCCGAGGGCGCCGATGAGGTCGAACGCGACGTGGTGCGCGCGCTCGGGGTCCATCCGCCGGAAGACGGCGTCGAAGAGCAGGCCGTAGAGGAACGGGCGGCTGCGAGTCATGCGGCGTCCTCCGGGGCGTCGGCGGGGCGGGTCGTGACGGGGGTGCCCGCGCCGGGGCGCGGCCGGGTGCGCCAGAGCCACCAGACGCCCACGAACGGCAGCACGAGCGGGACGTAGCCGTAGCCCTGGCCGAACCCGGACCACACGGTCGCGCGCGGGAACGCCTCGGGGTCGGCGAGCGAGAACGCCCCGACGGTGAGGACGCCGACGAGCTCGACGCCCACCGCGGCCCACGCGACCGCGCGCCCGACGCGGCCGTCCCGGGCGAGCGCGACCGTCGCGACGACGTACACCACGGCCGCGAGACCGGACAGCGCGTACGCGAGCGGCGCCTCGTCCCAGTCGCGCAGGATCTGCACCGCGGCGCGCGCCGTGGCGGCGAGCGCGAAGACGCCGTACACCGCGACGAGGAACCGGCCGAAGCCGGCGTTGGTGCGGCGCGTCCGGCCCGGCCCGCCGCCCGGCGCGGGTGACGCGGACGGACCGGTGCCGTCCGGGGCGGCGGGTGCGCTCATGGCGAGGACCTCCAGGTCAGGCGTTCCAGATCTGCCACATGCGCACCTCGAGGAACGCGACCGTGAGCGCCGCGACGACGAGCACGACCGAGCTCCAGCGCGAGCGCTCGGCGAACGCCCACAGCGCGGCGACGGGCAGGATGACGAGCGTGGTCACGAGGTAGCCCCACAGGAGCACCGGGTCGCTCGGGGCGGTGCCGGTCGCGCCGAGGACGCCCAGCACGACGGCCTGCACGAGGACCAGCGCCTCGATCACGGCGGCGCCCCACAGCTGGCGCAGGATCACCGCACGGTCGCGGACGACGAACACGAGCGCCCAGCCCGCGAGCACGGCGCACGCCGCGACCACGAGCAGCACGAGGGGAAGGACCACGCGCCGAGCGTACCGGGGGCGGACGGCCGCCGAGGAATCGGTCCACCCGTCCCGACCCCTCGGGCGAGGGGCCGTGCGCGCAGGGATAGCATCGCGGGTGTGGCTGAACTGACCGTCTCCAGCAAGAGTCCCGCCGGTGCCAAGGTCGACGCTCTCGTCGTCGGCACCCACACGACGTCCGACGGCGTCGCGATCGTCGGGGGCGACCTGCCCCGACCGGTGGTCGCGGCCCTCGAGGACGTCGCCCCCGCGCTCGGCGTCACGGGCGCCGCCGACGAGGTGCGCAAGGTCCCCGCCGGTCCCGACCTCAAGGCCGGCGTGCTCGTCCTCGTGGGTCTCGGCGCCCGCCGCGCGGACGGCACCTTCAGCACCGAGGCGCTGCGCCGTGCCGCCGGGGCGGCCCTGCGCGCGCTCGCGGGGACGACGTCGGTCGCCGTCGCGCTCCCGGTCGACGACGAGGCCGAGCTCGGCGCGGTCGCCGAGGGCGCGCTGCTCGGCGCCTACGCGTTCTCCCGCTACCGCACGGGAGAGGCCGCGGCGTCCGACGCGAGCCGCCCGCCCGCGACCGTCGAGATCCTCGCGGCCGGCGCGCGAAGCTCCGCGGCCAAGGCGGCCGTCGAGCGCGCGAAGGTCGTCGCCGAGGCCGTCAACGCGACGCGCGACCTCGTCAACGCCGCGCCGAACGACCTCTACCCCGCCGCGTTCGCCGACGTCGCCAAGCAGGCCGTCAAGGACGCGGGCGCCAAGGGCCTCAAGGTCACGGTGCTCGACGACAAGGCGCTCGTCGCGGGCGGCTACGGCGGGCTCGTCGGCGTGGGCCAGGGCTCCGCGCGCGGGCCGCGGCTCGTCAAGGTGGCCTACGCGCCGTCGCGCCCGGCCGCGAAGGTCGCGCTCGTCGGCAAGGGCATCACGTTCGACTCGGGCGGCATCTCCATCAAGCCCGCCAAGGGCATGGAGGCGATGAAGTCCGACATGGCCGGCGCCGCCGCGGTGCTCCAGACGGTCGTGGCCGCCGCACGCCTCGGCCTGCCGGTCGCGGTCACGGGGTGGCTCTGCCTCGCCGAGAACATGCCGTCGGGCAGCGCGCAGCGCCCGTCCGACGTCATCACGATCCGCGGCGGCAAGACCGTCGAGGTGCTCAACACCGACGCCGAGGGCCGCCTCGTGATGGCCGACGGCCTCGTCGCCGCGGTCGAGGAGAAGCCCGACGTCGTGCTCGACGTCGCGACGCTCACCGGCGCCCAGATGATCGCGCTCGGCAACCGCGTCTCCGCGGTCATGGGCGCCGACGACGTGCGCGCGGAGGTCGTCGCGGCGGCCGAGGCCGCGGGCGAGCAGTTCTGGCCGATGCCGCTGCCCGAGGAGCTCGGCGCGTCGCTGAAGTCGAAGGTCGCGGACCTCGCCAACATCGGGGACCGGTTCGGCGGGATGCTCGTCGCCGGCCTGTTCCTCCAGGAGTTCGTCGGCGAGACGCCCTGGGCGCACCTGGACATCGCGGGCCCCGCGTTCAACGAGGGCTCGGCCCACGGGTACACCCCGGTCGGCGGGACGGGCGTCGCCGTGCGCACGCTCCTCGGACTCGTCGAGGGCCGCGCGCAGCGCTGACCCCGCGGCGAGCGGGTGGTCCTGGTGCGTCCGGTCGCCCGGACGGACCGGGACCGCCTGCTCGGCCCCGTCGAGGTGGCGGTGCTCAGCGCCGGCGCTGGCGCGAGTTCCAGTCCCGCATCCGCTGCGGGTAGCCCGTGAAGCGCACGTTGTAGACCGGCACGCCGAGCGAGCCGGCGACGTCGAACGCCGTCCGCTCGTCCGGGACGCGCCGGCGCGTCCACTCGCCCGTCGTCGCGATGAGCAGGAGCGTCGCGCCCGTGTCCGGCGTCGGCGGCTCGACGTACGCCTCGACCCCGACGCGCGTGCGCACGAAGTCCTGGAGGTGGGCGAGCGTCGCGCGGCGCGCATCGGACGACGCGGGCGCGACGCCCGTCGCGGTCGAGGTCGTCGCGGGGCGTCGGGAGAACAGGCTGGACAGCCTGGGCAGCCGGGGCACAGCGGCAGGGTACAGCGTGACCCTGGTCATACGGTGGGCGTCGCTGTCTCCATCGTCACAGCCGCGACGCCCGGGTTTCGATTGGGGTGGCCGTGGTCGAGGTGCCAAGATGGCACCCGGAGAACGTTCACGCACCGTGGGTCAGCGGATCCCCGTCCGGCCCGTCGACGTGCCGTGACGTCCGCCCCCGATCTCCCCTCGCTGAAGGAGTCGCACGTGGCCGAACCCGGCACACCATTCGACGTCGTCGTCCTGGGCGGAGGCAGCGCCGGCTACGCCACGGCGCTGCGTGCCGCCCAGCTCGGCCTCGACGTCGCGCTCGTCGAGTCGGGCAAGCTCGGCGGCACCTGCCTGCACAACGGGTGCATCCCCACCAAGGCCCTCCTGCACGCGGCCGAGCTGGCCGACGGCGCCCGCGAGGGCGCGCGGTTCGGCGTCCGCAGCACGTTCGAGGGCATCGACATGGCGGGCGTCAACTCCTACAAGGACGGCGTCGTCGCGGGCCTGTACAAGGGGCTGCAGGGCCTCGTCTCGTCGCGCGGCATCACGTTCGTGCAGGGGCACGGCCGCCTCGTGTCGCAGGACACCGTCGAGGTCGACGGGACCCGCTACACCGGCCGCCACGTCGTGCTCGCCACGGGCTCGTACTCGCGCTCGCTGCCCGGCCTCGAGATCGGCGGCCGCGTCATCACCTCCGACCAGGCGCTGCAGCTCGACCGCGTGCCGAAGTCCGTCGTGGTGCTCGGCGGCGGCGTGATCGGCGTCGAGTTCGCGAGCGTGTGGCGGTCGTTCGGCGCCGACGTGCAGATCGTCGAGGCGCTGCCCCACCTCGTGCCCAACGAGGACGAGGCGCTGTCGAAGGCGCTCGAGAGGGCGTTCCGCAAGCGCGGCATCGCGTTCTCGCTCGGCGACCGGTTCGCCGGCGTCAAGGAGACCGACTCCGGAGTGACCGTCACGCTCGAGTCCGGCACGACGTTCGACGCCGAGCTGCTGCTCGTGGCCGTCGGGCGCGGCCCGCGCACGGCCGACCTCGGGTACGAGGAGCAGGGCATCACGCTCGACCGCGGGTTCGTCGTCGTCGACGAGCGCCTGCACACGGGGGTCGGCAACGTCTGGGCCGCGGGCGACATCGTCCCCGGCCTCCAGCTCGCCCACCGCGGCTTCGCGCAGGGCATCTTCCTCGCGGAGCAGATCGCGGGTCTCGACCCGACGCCGGTCGTGGAGTCGTCGATCCCCCGCGTCACCTACAGCGAGCCCGAGATCGCGTCCGTGGGCGTGACCGAGGCCGCGGCGGCCGAGACGTGGGGCGCCGACCAGGTCGAGACCCTCGAGTACAACCTCGCCGGCAACGGCAAGAGCAAGATCCTCGCGACGAGCGGCTTCGTGAAGCTCGTGCGCCGCAAGGACGGGCCCGTCGTCGGCGTGCACATGGTCGGCGCACGCGTCGGCGAGCTCGTCGGCGAAGGACAGCTCATCGTGGGCTGGGAGGCGTACCCGGAGGACGTCGCCGCCCTGGTCCACGCCCACCCCACCCAGAACGAGGCACTCGGAGAGGCGCACCTGGCACTGGCCGGCAAGCCTCTGCACGCCCACAACTGACCCCAACGATCGAAGGAGACCAGGCAGGTCATGTCTGAGAACGTGCAGATGCCGGCCCTCGGCGAGTCCGTCACCGAAGGCACCGTCACCCGTTGGCTCAAGTCGGTCGGCGACACCGTCGCCGTCGACGAGCCGCTGCTCGAGGTCTCGACCGACAAGGTCGACACCGAGATCCCGTCGCCCGTCGCGGGCGTGCTCGAGCAGATCCTCGTCCAGGAGGACGAGACCGTGGAGGTCGGCGCCGACCTCGCCGTGATCGGCGACGGCTCCGGGGGTGGCGGCTCCGCGCCGGCGCCCGCCGAGGCCGAGGCTCCGGCCCCGCAGGCCGAGCCCGAGCCCGCGCAGCCCGCCGCCCAGGAGGAGCCGGCCGCCGAGCAGCCCGCCCCGGCCGAGCAGCCCGCGCCCTCGGGCGAGTCGTCCGGCGGCGAGGAGATCAAGCTCCCGGCGCTCGGCGAGTCCGTCACCGAGGGCACCGTGACGCGGTGGCTCAAGTCCGTCGGCGACACGGTCGAGGTCGACGAGCCGCTGCTCGAGGTCTCGACCGACAAGGTCGACACCGAGGTCCCGTCGCCCGTCGCGGGCACCGTCCAGCAGATCCTCGTCCAGGAGGACGAGACGGTCGAGGTCGGCACCGTGCTCGCGGTCGTCGGCTCGGGTGCCGCCCCGGCGGCGCAGCCCGCACCGGAGGCCCCGAAGCAGGAGGCCCCGAAGCAGGAGGCGCCGAAGCAGGAGGCGCCCCAGCAGGAGGCGCCCCAGCAGGAGGCCCCGAAGCAGGAGGAGCCGGCCCCGACCGAGGCGCGCACCCCGGCGAGCGAGGCGGCCGTCCCCGCGCAGGCCGCGCAGGAGGAGACCCCCGCGCCGGCCACGAGCGCCCCCGCCGCGGCGCCGTCCGCCCCCGGCGCGACGCCCGCCCCGGCGACGAAGTCCGGCGGCACCTACCTCACGCCGCTCGTGCGCAAGCTCGCCGCGGACAAGGGCGTCGACCTGTCGACCGTCACGGGCACCGGCGTCGGCGGGCGCATCCGCAAGGAGGACGTGCTCGAGGCCGCCCGCAAGGCGGAGGAGGCCAAGGCCGCCCCGGCCGCCGCAGCCCCCGCCGCCGGCGGTGCCCCGAAGAAGGCGACCGTCCCCGCGGTCTCGCCGCTGCGCGGCACGACCGAGAAGACGAGCCGCCTGCGCAAGCTCGTCGCCAGCCGCATGGTCGAGGCGCTGAGCACCCAGGCCCAGCTCACCACGGCCGTCGAGGTGGACGTCACGCGCGTCGCCGCGCTGCGCAACCGTGCCAAGGCCGACTTCAAGGCGCGCGAGGGCGCGAACCTCACGTTCCTGCCGTTCTTCACGCTCGCCGCGGTCGAGGCGCTCAAGGCCTACCCGAAGATCAACGCGACGTTCGCCGAGGACGAGATCACCTACCACGGCCAGGAGAACGTCGGCATCGCGGTCGACACCGAGCGCGGCCTCGTCGTGCCGGTCATCAAGGACGCGGGCGACCTCAACCTCGCCGGCATCGCGCGCAAGATCGCGGACCTCGGTGCGCGCACGCGCGCCAACAAGGTCGGCCCCGACGAGCTCGCGGGCGCGACGTTCACGATCACCAACACGGGCTCGGGCGGCGCGGTCTTCGACACGCCGATCGTCCCGGTCGGCCAGGTCGCGATCCTCGGCACGGGCACGATCACGAAGCGGCCGGTCGTCGTCACGGACGCGGACGGGAACGACACGATCGGCATCCGCTCGACGTGCTTCATCTTCCTGTCCTACGACCACCGCCTGGTCGACGGTGCGGACGCCGCGCGCTTCCTCACCGCGATCAAGAACCGCATCGAGGAGGGCGCGTTCGAGGCCGAGGTCGGTCTCTGACGCCCGTCGCTCCCTGACGCGTCCCGAGAGGCCCCGACCGTCGCGGTCGGGGCCTCTCGTGCGTCCTGCCCGGGCTGCGCGTGGCCGGCGTCCGCGGCTGTCGGCACGGGCCGCGGACCCGTAGCGTGAGCCCATGGACATCGTCGTGGCGGGCTCGCACGGGCTCATCGGCTCCGAGCTGCTCGAACGCCTGCGCGAGGACGGGCACCACGTGCGACGCCTCGTGCGGCGCGCCCCGCAGACCTCGGACGAGCACGAGTGGGACCCGGACGCGGGAGCCCTGGACCCCGCGGCGCTCGACGGGGCGGACGCCGTGGTCAACCTCGCGGGCGCGGGGATCGGCGACCACCGCTGGACCGCCGCGTACAAGCGCACGCTCCTCACCTCCCGGACGCGCACGACGGGACTCCTCGCGCGGACGCTCGCGAGCCTCGACGCGCCGCCACCCGTGTGGGTCCAGGGCTCGGCGATCGGCTACTACGGCGACCGCGGCGCGCAGGTGCTCACGGAGACGTCGGCGTCCGGCGACGGCTTCCTCGCCCGGCTGGTCCGCGAGTGGGAGGCGGCGACGGCGCCCGCGGAGCAGGCCGGCGTGCGCGTCGTCCACGCCCGCACCGGGATCGTCCTGTCCCCCGAGGGCGGCGCGCTCGGACGGCTCCTGCCGCTGCTGCGGCTCGGCGTCGGTGGCCGGCTCGGGCCCGGCACGCAGTACTGGAGCTGGATCACGCTGCGCGACCAGGTCGACGCCCTGCGGCACCTGCTCACGGCACCCGTGCACGGCGCGGTGAATCTCTGCTCCCCCCACCCCGCGACGAACGCCGAGGTGACGCGCGCGCTCGCCCGCGCGCTGCACCGCCCGGCGGTCGTCGCGGTTCCCTCGGTGGCGCTGCGCGTCGTGCTGGGCGAGCTCGCGTCCGACATCCTCGGCTCCCAGCGCGCCTTGCCGACGGTCCTCGAGGCGAGCGGCTTCACGTGGTCCGAGCCACACGTCGCCGACGCCGCACGCTGGGTCGCCGAGGGCCTCTGACACCGTGGGCCGCTCGGGCCCGAGCCCGCTCGTCGCGGCTCAGCGCACCTCGACGACCCGCCACCCGTCGTCGGTCCAGCGCAGCACGAGCACGACCGTGGTGCGCGGGGTCGCGGGGACCTGGATCTCGCCGTCCGGCGTGCGCTGCCGGTGCGCCCCGACCGCGTAGTCGACCTCGACCGTCGCGTCCGCCGGGCCGCCGTCCGCGTCGGCCGCGGGTGACGACCACGACCCGACGGGACGCGCGTCGAAGACCTCCGCGCGCGCGTCGAGCACGTCGACCCCGGCCAGCTCGGCGAGCAGCGCCTCGTCCTGCTCGTGCGCGGGCGATCCGGCGACGACGATCGACGCGAGGTCCCCGGTCCCGTCCGCGAGCAGGGCCAGCCGGCGCTCCGTGAGCACCCGGGCAGCGCCGAGAGGGTCCGCGGGGTCGCGCGTCGCCCCGTCGTGCGACAGTCCCGCCACGGCGGTGGGCGTCTCCGCGTCCGCGGCGCCCGGGGTCGCGCGCCCCGGGCCGAGGACCGCGAGGACGGCCACGAGGACCGCCGCCCCGACGACGATCGCGACGCTCGTCCCCACGGCCCGCGCGGTCGACGGCCGCGGCGCCGTGGCGCGACGACCGGGGGCCGGCGCCGTGGCGGCCACTCGCCGCCCGGTGCGCATCCGTCGTCCCGGCCTCGCCGGTCTCGCCACCCGCCGCGCCCGGCGCGTCGCGGGGGCGGCGGCGTCGGCCCGACGCGCACCCGGGTCGCGGCGCGCGCCCAGGGCGCCCGCCACGAGGCGAGCGGCCTCGGGCATCGTCACGGGTCGCGGCTCGACGGCGTCGTAGCAGCGCGCCGCGAACGTCCCGGCGGCGGGCCGGGCCTCGGGGTCCTCGCGCAGCGCGGCCGCGAGCTCGGCGTGCAGGGCGGCGAGGTCGCGCGCCTCGGCCGGGTCCTCCGGCCCGGCGTAGGACGGGTGGCTCGACGCGGGCGGCGGCACGAGACCGAGCACGAGACGCGCGAGGTCGCGCACGTCGTCGGCGCTCGTGCCGGTCGCGGGCGCCAGCGGTGGCCGCAGGACGGCACGACCGGCCGGGGTCACGCGCACGCACGCGGCGTCGAGGCCGCCGTGCACGCGCGCGTCGCGGTGCAGCGCGGCGAGCCCCTGCGCGACGGGCACGAGGACGGTGACGGCCTCGGCCGCACGGAACGGCTCGCGCGCGCCCGCGAGCTCGTCGAGCGGCAGTCCGTCGACGTGGTCGACGAGCACCACGAGCGACGACTCCCCGGCCTGGAGCACGCCCCGCACGCCCGCGAGGTGCTCGTGGTCCTGCGACAGCGCGTCCAGGTGCTCGACGAGCGCGGCGCGCGCACCGGGCTCGGCCGGGACCTCGACGCGTGCGACCTCGCACACCGCACCCGTCGCGTCGGTCGCCACGACGCCCCCGGGCGCTCCGGGCTCGCGGCGCGGCGTCCACCCGGACGCCACGAGCACCGGGACGACGTCGGCGGGCTCCACGGGTGGTCGGGGACGGCGGGGGTGCGGCGACGGCATGCCCCCATCTCACCGTGCGCCGGGGGCGTGCGAGCCGTCGTCCACAGGACGGATCGGGTCAGACGTCGAGCAGGCGACCCTCGCGCGCGCTGCGGCGGGCGGCGTCGAGCACCTCGGCGGTCCGGACGGCGTCGTGCGGGTCCACGGGGACCGGGCCCCCGTCGAGGAGCCACGCCGCGACCGCGCGGTAGAAGTCCGCGTGGCCGCCCGGAGCCTGCGGCACGGGCTCGCGCTCGCGCCCGTGGGTCAGCCAGCCGAGCGTGCCCGCGGGGGCGACGTCGTCGAACACCTCGAACGGCGAGGCGTCGTTCTCGAACGTCGTGACGACGTACGCGCCGGCCGTCCCGAGCACGCGCGTCCGAGGGCCGGGCGCGCCGACGACGGAGCCGGCCCACAGCCGGCTCACGACCGTGTGCCCGTCGGCGTCCGGGGCGTGGTGGAGCACGAGGAAGACGTCGTCCTCGGTCGGGGTCGTGTGCGAGCGCAGCTCCGCGCCGACCCGCGTGACGCGCCCGAAGAGCTGGGTCGCCGAGTCCACGAGGTGCGGCCCCAGGTCGAGGAGGAGGCCGCCGCCGACGGGGTCGTTCTCCTTCCAGCGCTGCTGCGGCACCGGGCGCCAGCGCTCCCAGCGCCGCTCGAACGTGTGCACGCGACCGAGGTCGCCGCGCTCCAGCACGGCCTCCAGCGTGAGCTGCTCGGGGTCCCAGCGGCGGTTCTGGAACACCGTGAGCGGCGTGCCCGCCTCCTCGGCCGCCGCGACGACCGCGCGGGCCTCCGCCGCGCCGAGCGCGAGCGGCTTGTCCACGACGACGGGCACGCCCGCGCGCGCGAGCGTGGTCGTGTGGTCGGCGTGCAGGGCGGACGGGCTCGCGACCACGACGACGTCGTACGCGTCGCGGTCGGCGACGAGGCCCGCGAGGTCGTCGTGGAGACCCGCGCCGGGCCAGTCCTCGACGGCGGCCTCGCGGCGCTCGGGCGAGCGGACCACGACGGCCGTGACCTCGTGCCCGGCCTCGCGCACGAGGCGCGCGTGGATCCCGCGCCCCGCTCCCCCGTACCCGACGATCCCGACCCTGAGCGTGCGTGCGGCGCTGTCCATGGCGACCAATCTAGCCGCGCGTCGCGCCGGCGCCGGGAGGCTCCGCGACGTGGTCGGAGCACTCTCTCGGACCTGGCAGAATGTCGGCGTTGGTCCGGTATGGATCGCTGCGTACCGTCTCGCACGGGTCGGGCCGAGAATCGGTTTCGGGAAGGTCGTCCCTTGAGCACCACGAGCCGCCGAGTCCCTCGTCGGAGTGTCCTGCGCTACGTCCTCATCGCGCTCGCGTTCGCGATCGTCGTCGCGAACGTCGTCAACCAGCAGTCGGTCGCCGCGGACGACGCGCCCGACCCCTCCCCCGGCAGCGCGCTCGAGGCGCTCTCCCGGCTGGAGGTCAAGGGCCCGGGCCCCGACACCGGCTACGAGCGCGCGCTGTTCGGGCCCGCGTGGGCGGACGTCGACGGCAACGGGTGCGACACGCGCAACGACATCCTCACGCGCGACCTCACCGACATCACGTACTCGACGCGCGGCGACGTGTGCGAGGTGCGCACCGGGACCTTCCAGGACCCGTACACCGGCGAGACGATCGACTTCCGCCGGGGCAACGCGACGAGCATGGCCGTCCAGATCGACCACGTCGTCCCGCTGCTCGACGCATGGCGCAAGGGCGCCCGGACCTGGGACGACGAGACGCGTCGGCAGTTCGCGAACGACCCGCTCAACCTGCTCGCGTCCGACGGCCCGGCCAACCAGTCCAAGGGGGCGCGGGACGCGTCGGCGTGGCTCCCCCCGAACCACGCCTTCCGCTGCCCGTACGTCGCGCGCCAGATCGCGGTGAAGACCGCCTACGAGCTCGCGGTCACCCCGTCGGAGTCGGAGGCGATGGCGCGGGTGCTCGAGGACTGCCCGGCCGAGCCGCTCCCCGCGGGCTGATCGGGGGCTCCCGGCCCGCGGTCGAGCCGACCGAGCGCGCTCGGCCACCACGCGCGCCGCCCGACGTCGTGCACGAGGGCGGGCACGAGCAGCGACCGCACGACGAGCGTGTCGACGAGGACGCCGAACGCCACGATGAAGGCGAGCTGCGCGAGGAACAGCAGCGGGATGATGCCCAGCGCGGCGAACGTCGCGGCCAGCACGACGCCCGCCGACGTGATGACGGACCCCGTGACCGCAAGACCCCGCAGCACGCCCCGGCGCGTCCCGACCCGCAGGCTCTCCTCCCGCACGCGCGTCATGAGGAAGATCGAGTAGTCGACCCCGAGCGCGACGAGGAAGCAGAAGGCGTAGAGCGGCACGGCCGGGTCGGCGCCCGGGAAGTCGAGCACGTGGTTGAACACGAGCGCGGCGACGCCCAGCGCGGCCCCGAACGACAGCACGTTCGCGAGCATGAGCAGCACCGGCGCGAGCACGGACCGCAGGAGCAGGACGAGGATCAGCAGGATCACGACGAGCACGACGGGCACGATCACCCGCAGGTCGCGCTGCCCGGCGAGCTGCGTGTCGAGCCGCTCGGCGGCCGCGCCGCCGACCAGCGCGTCGGGCGACACGTCGTGCACGGCGTCGCGGAGCGCGGAGACGGTCTCCACCGCCTCCTGGCTGTCCGACGGCGCGTCGGTCGTGACGTCGACCCGCACCTGCCCGTCGACGACGAGCGGGTCGCCCTGGGCGGGCGCTCCGGGCGCGACCGCGGGCTGGTCGATGACGGGCGTCGCGGCCGCGACGCCGTCGGTGCCCTCGGCGGCCGCCACGACCGCGTCGAGGTCCGCCTCGGGCGCGATCACGGTGGCGGGCTGCGCGGACACGCCCTCGAAGTGAGCGGTGAGCGCCTCCTCGCCCGCGACGGAGTCGACGTCCGCGAGGAAGACCTCCGAGTCGCCCGTCCCGTCGGCGTCGAGCGTCGGGACGAACGCGGCGCACGCGGCGAGCACGACGGCCGTCGCGATCCACACGCGACGGTCGTGCCGGCCGACGAAGCTCGCGACGCGCGACCACACGCCGTGACCCTCGATGCTCACGCTGTTCTCGCTCTCGGGCGTCGCGGCGGTGGCCGCGTCGTCGTGCGCGGCGTGGTCGCCGTCGTACCGGGGCATGCGCGGCCAGAACAGTGCGCGGGACCGCTGCCCGGCGACGAGCAGGAGCGCGGGCAGGAGCGTGAGCGCCGCGACGAACGCGGCGCCGATGCCGATCGCCGCGACGGGCCCGAGGCTGCGGTTGGACGACAGGTCGGACAGGAGCAGGCAGAGCAGGCCCGCGATGACCGTGCCCGCGCTCGCGGCGACCGGCTCGACCGAGGCCCGCACGGCGCGGCGCAGCGCCGTGGTCGTCGACCGGACGAGGCGCAGCTCCTCGCGGTAGCGCGCCACCACGAGCAACGAGTAGTCGACCGCGGCCCCGACGACGAGGATCGACAGGATGCCCTGGGACTGCCCGTTGAGCGTCAGCACGTCCGCCGCGGCGAGCTCGTAGACGACGAGGCCGGCGAGGGTGAGCGCGAGCACGGCCGTGAGGATGACGATGAACGGCAGGATCGGCGAGCGGTAGACGACCGCCAGGATGACGAGCACCGCGCCGAGCGCGACGAGCAGGAGCACGGTGTCGATCCCGCCGAACGCGGTGACGAGGTCGGCCACGAACCCGGCGGGCCCGGTGACCCGGACGTCGAGCGCGGTGTCCGCGAGACCACCTTCGGACGACCCCTCGGCGGCGAGGTCGCGCAGCGCGCCGACGGCGAGCTCGCTCACGCTGTCCTCGTCGGCGCCGATCCGGTCGGACGCGACGGACGCGTCGAGCGACACGACGACGAGCGCCGCCTCCCCGTCCTCCGACGGCACGAGCACGGGGTCGGCGACGGAGACGTCGCCCACGGTCGCGGGCTCGTCGCCCGACGTGCCCTCGAGCGGGGCGCCGGGGAGGGCCTGCGCATAGGCGTCGAGCGCGGCGAGGTCGTCGGGCGTGAGCGCGCCACCGTCCTGGGAGGTCGCGACGACGAGCGCCGGCAGGGTCTCGGAGTCCGTGAACTCCTGCGCGACCTCCGCGGCCCGCGTGGACTCGGCGCTCGCGGGCAGGAACGCCGCGGCGTCGTTGGTCTGGACGCTGCTCAGCCGGCCCTGCGCCTGGCCGCCCAGGGCGCCGATGGCCATCCAGAGACCGATGACTGCGACAATGACCAGTCCGCGGAGGAACCCGCTCGTCCTATTGCTCAGCATGCTGAGGAATGGTGCCATGGTGCTGGGAGGTTTGCACGTTGGAGTACTCACCGAGCGACAGCACCGGGCCGTACGCCGGCCCGGACGTCGGCGACCCCGCGCCCTCGGACCCCCGGGAGTGGGCGACCGGTCGCCTGCTGTTCGCCGTCGCGCGCCGGATCGAGCGGGAGTGGAACGCCCACCTCGGCCGGTGGGACCTCAACCACGCCGGGTTCCCCGTGCTCATGCACCTGCTCGGCGGGCCGCAGTCGCAGCGCGCCCTCGCCGACGAGTCGGGTGTGACCGAGCAGACGATGAGCCGGATCGTGGCGCGGCTCGAGCGCGCCGGGTACGTGACGCGCACCGACGACCCGACCGACCGCCGTCGTCGCCTCGTCGCGATCACGACGGACGGGCGCGAGGCAGGGCTCGCCGCGGCGCGCCGTCGTCCCGCCGAGGAGCTCGCGACGCGCGGTCTCGGCGACGAGCAGGTCGCCGCGCTGCGCGAGGCGCTGCTCACACTTCTCGAGACCCTGCCCCGCTCCCCCCACGACGAGGACTAGCCTGTCCGGATGGACCTGCTCGCGCTGCCGGGGATCACGGACTACCACGCGGCCTGGGAGCTGCAGCGGACGGTGCACGACGACGTCGTCTCGGCCGCTCGGCCCGACACCCTGATCCTCGTCGAGCACCCCGACGTCTACACCGCGGGGCGCCGGACCAACCGCTCCGAGCGGCCCGACGACGGCACGCCCGTCGTCGACGTCGACCGCGGCGGGAAGATCACGTGGCACGGGCCCGGCCAGCAGGTCGTCTACCCGATCGTCCGGCTCGTCGAGCCCGTCGACGTCGTCGCGTACGTGCGCGCGCTCGAGGAGGCCGTCATGGCCGTCTGCGCGCGCCTCGGGCTCGCGACGATGCGCGTCGAGGGGCGCAGCGGCGTGTGGGTCGCCGCGGACGAGACGCGCCGCGAGCGCAAGGTCTGCGCGATCGGCGTGCGCGTCGCGCGCGGCGTGACGATGCACGGGCTCGCGCTCAACTGCGACCCGGACCTGTCGCGCTTCGACCGGATCGTCCCGTGCGGCATCGAGGACGCCGACGTGACGTCCCTCACGGCCGAGCTCGGGCGCGACGTCACGCTCGCCGAGGTCGCCCCGCTGCTCGTGGCGGCCCTGGAGGACGCGCTCGCTCCGCTGCTCGCCGCGAGCGCCGCCCCGGCGCCCGCCCCCGACGCCCCGCAGGACGCGCTCGCGGGCTAGGCTGGTCGCACCAGGGAACGTTCGCGCGCCGGAGTACGGGTGGGTCGGCGCGCGGTAGGACGTACCCCGAGGACCGCACCGCATGACCACCACCCCCGCGCGCCCCGCGTCGCGCGACGGCGCCGCCGCGCCGTCCCCCCTTCCGCCGCCGCCCGCGGCCCCTCTCCCCGCAGCCCCGGCCCGCGCCGGCTACGCGCGCCTGCCGCAGCTCGCGGGGCGCGCGTTCCTCCCGGTCGCCTTCCTCGCCCGGCTCCCGTTCTCGATGCTCACGATCGGGACGCTGCTGCTCGTGACGTCGACCACGTCGTCCGTCGCGCTGGGCGGGCTCGCGTCGGCCGCGACGGCGCTCGGGACCGCGGTCGGGGGCCCGGCCCAGGGCGTCCTCGCCGACCGCGTCGGCCAGCGTCGCGTCCTGCTCGTGTGCGTGCCCCTCGCGACGCTCGCCGTGCTCGGCCTCGTGCTCGCGGCCTCGGCTCCCGGCGCGAGCGCCCCGCAGGTCGGCCCGCTCGCGCGCGTCCGCTGGCTGCGGCTCGCCCACGCCGAGCCGCGGACCGTGGGCGCCGCGATGAGCTACGAGAGCACGGCGGACGAGGTGAGCTTCGTGCTCGGCCCCGCGCTCGTCGGCGTGCTCGCGTCCGCGGGCTCGCCCCAGGCCGCGGTCCTCGCGGCCGCCGGCGGCATCGCTGTCTTCGGCACGGCGTTCGCGCTCCACCCCACGGCGCGTGCCGCCGCACCGCACGCGCCAGACGCCGAGCCGGCACCCGGGACGACGGACGCACCGGTGGGCGCGACGCCCGCGCCCGCGACGCCCCGGGTGGGCACGGCGGCGCTCGTGCGGCGCGAGGGCGTCGCGCTCGTCGGCATGCTCGCGATGGGTCTGCTCTTCGGCGGGACGCAGGCCGCGCTCACCGCGCTGACCCGCGACGCGGGCGTGCCCGGCAGCGCCGGCCTCGTGTACGCCGTGATGGGCGTCGGCTCGGCCGTGACGGCGCTCGCCGTCGTCGCGCTCCCCCGCCGCTGGGGCCTGCGCGGCCGCTGGGTCACGTTCGCCGCCGGGCTGCTCGCCGGGACGCTCGCCCTCGTGCTCGCGGCCGCCGGCGGCTCGCTCGCCGCGGTCGTCGTCGCCGTCGCCGCGACGGGCCTGTTCGTCGGGCCGGTCATGGTCACGGTGTTCACGGTCGCCGGCGAGCGCGCGCCCGCCGGGCGGACCGCGGCGGCGATGACGCTCGTCGCGAGCGCGAACGTCGTCGGCGTCGCGACGGGCGCGTCGGGCGGCGGCGCCCTCGCGGACGGGGTCGCGACGACCGCCGCGTTCGCCCTGCCCGTCGTCGCGGCGGCCCTGCTCGTCGTCACCGGGGTGTCGTTGACGTCACGTCCACAGGTCGACCGCGACCGCGTAGTCTGACCGGAGTCCGGCGTCGTACCCGGGCGCGCGCACCCACCGTGCGCCGCCCACCCGCCTGCTCGGCGACGTCGGCTCTCACTCGCCACGACGACCGGGAGACACCCGTGACGATCGCACCAGAAGGACGGCGCATGCTGCGGGTCGAGGCCCGCAACGCCGCGACGCCGATCGAGAAGAAGCCCGAGTGGATCAAGACTCGCGCGACCATGGGCCCGGAGTACTCCGAGCTCAAGGGACTCGTGAAGCGCGAGGGTCTGCACACGGTCTGCGAGGAGGCGGGCTGTCCCAACATCTTCGAGTGCTGGGAGGACCGCGAGGCGACGTTCCTCATCGGTGGCGACCAGTGCACGCGGCGGTGCGACTTCTGCCAGATCGACACGGGCAAGCCGGCCGACTTCGACGCCGACGAGCCGCGCCGCGTCGCGGAGTCCGTCCAGGCGATGGGCCTGCGCTACTCCACCGTCACGGGCGTCGCGCGCGACGACCTGCCCGACGGCGGCGCCTGGCTCTACGCGGAGACGGTCCGCCAGATCCACGCGCTCAACCCGGGCACGGGCGTCGAGCTGCTCATCCCGGACTTCAACGCCATCCCCGAGCTCCTCGACGAGGTGAACGACTCGCGCCCGGAGGTGCTCGCGCACAACCTCGAGACCGTGCCGCGCATCTTCAAGCAGATCCGCCCCGGCTTCCGGTACGAGCGCTCGCTGTCGGTGCTCACGCGGGCTCGCGAGGCCGGCCTCGTCACGAAGTCGAACATCATCCTCGGCATGGGCGAGACGATGGACGAGGCGAAGGAGGCGCTGCAGGACCTGCACGACGCCGGCTGCGACCTCGTGACCATCACCCAGTACCTGCGTCCGTCGCTGCGCCACCACCCGGTCGACCGGTGGGTCAAGCCCGAGGAGTTCGTCGAGCTCTCCGACGCGGCCGAGGAGATCGGCTTCCTGGGCGTCATGTCGGGTCCCCTCGTGCGCTCGTCGTACCGCGCGGGCCGGCTGTGGGGCCAGGCGATGACGCGTCGCGGCATGCAGATCCCCGAGGCGCTCGCGCACCTCGCGGAGCCGACGACGTCGCGCCAGGAGGCCGCGAGCCTGCTGGCCCGCGCGCCCCACTAGACTGATCGGCATGGCCCGCAAGAACTCGGACAGCACCGGCGCGCCCGCCGGCGAGCAGGTCGCGAAGCAGAAGAAGCCCAAGAAGCAGCGCTGGTACCACCAGGTGTGGGCCGCGTACCAGATGACGCGCAAGCAGGACCCCGCGGTCACGTGGGTCATGCTCGCGGTGTTCGTCGGGATCCTCGTGGTCGCCCTCGGGATCGGGCTGTGGTGGGGACAGTGGGTCTACACGCTCATCGTCGGCCTGCCGTTCGCGGCGCTCGGCGCGATGTTCGTCCTGACCCGTCGCGCCGAGCGTGCGGCGTACCAGCAGATCGAGGGCCAGCCGGGCGCGTCACGCGCCGCGCTCGGGACGATCCGTCGCGGCTGGACCTTCGACGAGGAGCCCGTCGCGATCGACCCGCGCACGCAGGACCTCGTGTTCCGTGGGGTCGGCCGCGCGGGCGTCGTGCTCGTCAGCGAGGGCCCCGCGCACCGCGCCAGGCGCCAGCTCGAGGCGGAGCGCAAGCGCGTCGCGCGCGTGCTGCCCAACGTGCCCATCACGCTCATCCAGGTGGGCGACGACGAGGGCCAGGTCGCGCTGCCCAAGCTGCCGCGCACGGTGCAGAAGCTCAAGCCGACGCTCACCAAGCCGGAGACGGCCGAGGTGTCCAAGCGTCTGCGGGCGCTCGGCGTCTCGCGCCTGCCGATCCCCAAGGGCATCGACCCGACGCGCGCCCGCCCCGACCGCAAGGGCCTCAAGGGTCGCTGACCCGCACCGCACGCACGACGACGCCCGGCCGGGCGAGGTCTTCCCTCACCGGCCGGGCGTCGTCGTCTGCGGGCGACGCCGCCACGGTCAGGTGCGGACGAGGACCGTCCCGGCGGCGCGGTCGTGCAGGCCGCGGCCGTCGGAGTCCCACACGACGGCCGGGATGACGAGGCACAGGAGCACCGTGCGCAGCACGCCGCGGCCGATGCCGACCATGCGCGCGGGCTCGGCGAGCCGCCGCACCCGCATGCCCATGAGCCGGTGGCCGACGGTGAAGCCGAGCGTGCTCACGAGCAGGACGTTCTCGATCGCGAAGACCAGCGGCTGCGCCCACACGGGCAGCGCGGAGATCCCCTCGAAGAAGCCCGGCACGGCCGGACGGAAGAAGAGGAAGGCGACGAGGGTGGCGAGCACCCAGTCCACGAGCAGCGCGACGACGCGCCGCCCGAGCGTCGCGAGCGACCCCGGGCCCTCGGGCGGGAGGCCGAGCCTCGCGCCGCGTCCGCCCTGCTGACCGCCCGGGGCGCCCTCGAGCCACGAACCCATGTCCTCGCGTGAAACCACGGGACAAGGGTACGTGTCGCGGGGTGGACGACCCCGACGGCCCCGGTCCGGGCAGCGGTATCGTGCCGAACGGCACACCGCCAGCCGACGGCTGCCGCACGCCCTCGCGTAGCACGACCGTCACACGGGGACGCGGGACGTAACACGACCGAAACAATGGGTACACGGCGGGGAAACCGCCTCGGCCTAGGTTCGTGGGCGCCACGACAGCGGCAGGTTCGCCGCGCAGCCCGACGGCACCACCCGATCAAGGAGCAACGGATGTTCAACAACGCGGAGGAGGCAATCGCCTTCACGCGGAACGAGGGCGTCGAGTTCGTCGACGTCCGGTTCTGCGACCTGCCCGGCATCATGCAGCACTTCAACATCCCCGTCTCGCAGTTCGACGAGTCGGCGTTCGAGGACGGCCTGATGTTCGACGGCTCGTCGATCCGCGGCTTCCAGGCGATCCACGAGTCCGACATGAAGCTCGTGCCGGACGTCAAGACCGCGTTCGTGGACCCGTTCCGCAAGCGCAAGACGCTCGTCGTGAACTTCTCCATCGTCGACCCGTTCACGGGTGAGCCGTACTCGCGCGACCCCCGCAACATCGCGGCGAAGGCCGAGGCGTACCTGCGCTCGACGGGCATCGCGGACACCGCGTTCTTCGCGCCCGAGGCCGAGTTCTACGTCTTCGACGAGGCCCGCTTCGCGACGAACCAGCACTCGAGCTTCTACCACCTCGACTCGGTCGAGGCGGCGTGGAACACCGGTCGCGAGGAGGAGGGTGGCAACCTCGCGTACAAGACGCGCTACAAGGGCGGCTACTTCCCCGTCTCCCCGTCGGACCGCTTCGCGGACCTGCGCGACGACATGGTCGCGTCCCTCGAGACGGTGGGCCTGTCCGTCGAGCGCGCGCACCACGAGGTGGGCACCGCCGGCCAGCAGGAGATCAACTACCGCTTCAACACGCTGCTCCACGCGGCCGACGACCTGATGAAGTTCAAGTACGTCATCCGCAACGTGGGCTTCGAGGCCGGCAAGTCGGTCACGTTCATGCCGAAGCCGATCTTCGGCGACAACGGCTCGGGCATGCACTCGCACCAGTCCCTCTGGAAGGACGGCGAGCCGCTGTTCTTCGACGAGAAGGGCTACGGCGGTCTCTCGGACATCGCCCGCTGGTACATCGGCGGTCTGCTCAAGCACGCGCCGGCGCTGCTCGCCTTCACCAACCCGTCGGTGAACTCGTACCACCGCCTCGTGCCGGGCTACGAGGCCCCGGTCAACCTCGTCTACTCCGCGCGCAACCGCTCCGCGTGCATCCGCATCCCCGTCACGGGCTCGTCGCCCAAGGCGAAGCGCGTGGAGTTCCGCGTGCCGGACCCGTCGAGCAACCCGTACCTCGCGTTCGCCGCGATGCTGCTCGCCGGCATCGACGGCATCAAGAACCGCATCGAGCCGCCGGAGCCGATCGACAAGGACCTCTACGAGCTGCCGCCGGAGGAGCACGCGCAGATCGCGCAGGTCCCCGCCTCGCTCGGTGAGGCGCTGGACGCGCTCGAGGCCGACCACGAGTTCCTCACGCAGGGCGACGTGTTCACGCCGGACCTCATCCAGACGTGGATCGACTACAAGCGCACCAACGAGATCGACCCGATCCGCCTGCGCCCGCACCCGCACGAGTTCGAGCTCTACTACGACATCTGACCGGTCGGCCCCAGGGCCCTGCCGAGGATGACCGGGAACGGCGTCCGACCGCACGCACCGCGTGCCGGTCGGGCGCCGTTCGTCGTGCTGCGGTCAGACCGCCGGGCGCACGGCCTCGGGTGCGGCGTCCGCGGCCGGCACGTGGGCCGACGGCAGCCCCGACCCCGGGCGGAGCCCGGCGTAGTGCTCGACCTCGGCGCGCGCGCACTCGTCCTGGTAGACGTGCCCGCCGCCGAGGTACACCGCCATCTCCTGGCGCTTGCCCGGGACGTTGCCGCCGAGGAACCACGCGCCGGCCTTGCGGCCCTCCTCGTACATGACGGTGGCCCGGGCGGCGCGGTCGACCTCGGCGCGCCACCACTCCTCCGCCTCGCGCGTCGCCTCCAGCTGGGCGACGTCGTTCTCGCGCGCGTACGCGATCGCGCGCTGCAGCCACTGCGCCCCGCGCTGCACCGGGACCGTGAGGTTGGACAGCGGCGTCTGGGGGCCGAGCGACATGAAGAAGTTGGGGAACCCGTGGACGGAGATGCCGAGATAGGTCCGCAGGCCGTCGCGCTCCCACCGCTCGCGCAGCGTGACGCCGTCGCGCCCGACGATGTCGAACGCCGTGAGCGCACCCGTCATGGCATCGAACCCGGTGGCGAGGACGAGCATGTCGAGCTCGTGCTCGTCGTCCCCGACGACGACGCCGCGGGGCGTGACACGCGTGATCGGCGTCCTGAGCACGTCGACGAGCTCGACGTTCTCGCGGTTGAACGCGGCGTAGTACCCGTGGCCGGTGGGCGGCCGCTTGCCCATGAAGGTGTACGTGGTGGGGCTGAGGAGCTCGGCGGTCCGGGGGTCGTCGACGATCTCGCGGATCTTGCCGCGCAGGAACTCGGAGGCGAGGGCGCTCGCCTCGGGGCTCGAGACGAGGTCGGTGAAGCACTCGTTGGCGAACCGGAAGCCGCCCGCCTCCCAGCGCGACTCGAACACGCGGAGGCGCTCGTCGTCGTCGACCTCGAGCGCCGACCGCGTCGGGATCTCCATGGGCACCCCGAACGGGTGGCGGCACGCGCGCTCGAAGACCTCGTCGTAGCGCGCGCGCAGCGCCGCGAGCTCGTCCTGCGTGACGGGCGGGCTCGTCGTCTCCAGGACGTAGTTGGGGGTGCGCTGGAAGACGGTGACGTGCGCGGCCTCGGCGGCGAGCTCGGGCAGCATCTGGATGCCGGACGCCCCGACCCCGACGAGGCCGACCCGCTTGCCCGCGAGCGACACGCCCTCGTGGGGCCACCGCGCGGAGTGGTACGTCGGCCCGGCGAACGTCTCGAGCCCGGGGATGCGAGGGATCACGGGCCGCGACAGCAGCCCGGTCGCGGACACGAGGTACGTCGCGTGCAGCCGTGATCCGTCGTCGAGGGTGACGGTCCACCGGTTCGTCGCGCCGTCGTGGTCGGCGCGCTCGACGCGGGTGCCGAGACGGATGTCGCGGCGCAGGTCGAGCCGGTCGGCGACGAACTCGAGGTACGCGCGGATCTCCCCGCCGCGCGGGTACCGCTCGCTCCAGTCCCACTCCTCGCGCACCTCGCGGGAGAACGAGAACGCGTAGGCGAGGTACTCGGAGTCGGTCCGCACACCGGGGTACCGGTTGGCCCACCACGTGCCACCGATCCCGGCGGCGGCGTCGACCACGAGCACGCGCAGCCCGATCTCGCGCAGGTGGTGCAGCATCGCGAGCCCTGAGTACCCGGCCCCGATCACGACCGCGTCGTACGTCTCGCCGTCGCCTGTGGTGGTGGTCATGCGGGACTCCCCGTGTCGGTCCGTCAGGACGCCGCGGGCGTCCGCCCGGCGACGCGACATACCGTGCCACGGGCGGGCGCGTCGTGCGCGCCGGACGGCGCGCTCAGAACGGCCAGACGACCGGCACGTACAGGACCGCGGCGACGAGGAACAGCAGGGCGAGGGGCAGGCCGAGCCGCCAGTAGTCGCCGAACCGGTACCCCCCGGGCTGCAGCACCATGAGGTTGACGGGCGTGGCGATCGGCGTGAGGAACGCGGCCGCGCCCGCGACGGTGAGCGCCATCATGAACGGCTGCGGGCTGGTTCCGAGGCTCTGCGCGAACGACAGCGCGACCGGCGCCATGACGAGGACGGTCGCGACGTTCGAGATGAACTGGCCGAGCACGATCGTCAGGACGCACACCACGAGGAGCGCGAGCCGCGGCGACCCGTCGCCGACGACCGCGAGCACCGCGTCCGCGATCTCCTCCGCCGCCCCGGACGACACGAACGCCCCGGAGAGCGGGATGAGGGCCGCGATGAGCACCACGGTGTCCCACGAGATCGCGCGGAACGCCTGCGGGACGGTGACGACGCGCGCGAGGACGAGGGCCCCGGCCGCGAGCAGGCCCGCGATCACCGGCGGGACGACGCCCGTCGCGAGCAGGACGATCGTCACGACGAGCACCGCGAGGCAGCGCCGCCAGCCGCGCCCGAGCGGCACACCGCGCTGAAGGCTGCGCGACGAGTCGACGGCGATGACGTCGGGCGACTGCGTGTACCGGTGGAGCGCGTCCCACGGGCCGCGCACCAGCACGGCGTCGCCGGGCTGGAGCGTCATCGCGCCCGACGGCTCGTCCGAGCTCGGGTCGGTCGACCGGCCGTCGCCGCGGCGGAGCGCGACGACGACGAGGTTCTCGTCGCGCGTGGTCATCCCGGGGCTGACGATGCGCCCGCTGAGGGTCGAGCGCGGCGCGATGACCACCTCGACGACCCCGACGCCCCCGGTGAACAGGCGCCGGGGGTCGAGGTCCGCACCGTAGTTCTCGCGCCACGTGCGCACCCGCTCGCGCGGGTCCGCCGCGGGCTCGGCGAGGCGCTCCGGCACGCGCTCGGGCAGCAGCCGGTCCCCCAGCGTCACGACGAGCACCGCGGTGACGAGGACAAGCGGCAGCCCGACGAGCGCGAACTCGAAGTACCCGAACTCGCGACCGCCCGCCTCGGCGGCCGCCTCCGAGACGATGATGTTCACGGGCGTGCCCGTGAGGGTGAGCAGCGACCCGGCCCCGGCGGCGAACGCGAGCGGGACGAGCATGCGCGACGGCACGATGCCGGCGCGCGCCGCCGCGACGACGGCGACGGGCAGGAGCGCCGCCACGGCCCCGTTGATGCTGATCACGGCCGCGAGCAGAGCGGTGACCCCGACCATGAGCGCGAGGAGCCCGGCCCGTCCGAGCGACGCGCGCCGTTCGAGCCACTGCCCGATCCACGCCGTCACCCCTGTGGAGTCGAGGGCCTCGCTGAGCACGAACAGCGTCGCGATGAACAGCACGATCGGGTCGCTGAACCCTGCGAGCGCCTCGTCGAGCGGGAGCACGCCCGTGGCCCACAGCGCCACGGGCACGAACAGCGCGACGACGACGAGCGGCAGACGGTTGGTCATGAAGCCGACGACCGCCAGCGCCAGGACGACGAACGTCGCGACCGTCGGATCGATCATGCGCACTCCCGGACGTCTCGGCCGTCGCCACCCCGCGACGTCACGATGCCACATCCCGCGCGCGGCCGGCGCGCCCCCAACGGCCGTGGCCCCCTGCGCGGTCAGGCACGCTCGCCCCGCGCGACGAACGCCGCCCCCACGAGCAGCAGGACGAGCGCCGCGACCACGAGGCCGAGGAGCGCGAGCGCGCGGGTCCCGCGCACGGGACCCGCGTCCACGAGGCGCGCGCACGCGGCGCACGCGAGCGCCGCCAGCGCCCACGCCGCCGTGCCCCCGAGGGGCTCGGGTCGGCGCCAGACGACCGCCAGCACGACGGCGAACACCGCGAGCGCCGCCGCGACCCACGCCGCCCCGCGCAGCCGCCACGCGAAGAACGACCCGCCGCGCGCGGCACGGCCCGCGGACGGCGCGGCGGGGGTGCGGAGCGCACGCGGCTCGTGCCGCGCGTGGAGCCCGGGGCCGGGTGGCTCGCGGCGGCGGGCCACCGGTCAGTCCTCGCCGTAGAAGAGGCGCTCCATGACGGCGCGCGCCCGCCGGGCCGTGCGCAGGTAGTGGTCCTCGAGCTCGGCGCCCGTGTCGACGTCCGGGAGGTCGAGCACGCGCGCGAGGCCGGTGAGCGCGAACCGGTCGTGCGGCAGCACGTCGACCGTCGTGCCGGTCGTGCGCCCCGACCACAGCACGAGCGCGCTGCGCAGCCGCGAGGCGAGGAGCCACGCCTCGCCGAGGACCGCGGCGTCGTCCTCGGCGACGAGGTCGGCGGCCACGGCCGCGTCGAGCGCCTCGACCGTCGACGTGGTGCGCAGCGCCTCGACCTCGTGGGCGTGCTGGAGCTGGAGCAGCTGGACGGTCCACTCGACGTCGGACACTCCCCCGCGCCCCAGCTTGAGGTGCCGCGACGCCTCGACGCCGCGCGGCAGCCGCTCGGACTCGACGCGCGCCTTGATGCGGCGGACCTCGCGGAGCTGCGCGAGGTCGAGCCCGCCCGCGGGGTACCGGCGCCGGTCCACGACGGCGGCGAACCGCTCGCCGAGCCCGGCGAGGTCACCCGCGACGGGGCGGGCGCGCAGGAGCGCCTGGGCCTCCCACACGCTCGACCACCGCTCGTAGTACTCGGCGTACGAGGCGAGCGAGCGCGCGAGCGGGCCGTTGCGCCCCTCGGGGCGCAGGTCGGCGTCGACGGGCAGCGCGGGCTCGGGCCCGACGGCGGACAGGAGCTGGCGCAGCCGGGTCGCCACCGCGAGCGCGTACGCCTGCGCGTCGCGCTCCGCGGCGCCGGGCACCGGGTCGTGCACGAACATCACGTCGGCGTCCGAGCCGTAGCCCATCTCGCGTCCCCCGAGCCGGCCCATCGCGACGACGAGCATGCGCGCGGGCGCGGAGCCGACGTCCTGCGCGTCGTGGCCGAGCTCGTCGCGCGCGACGAACTCCGCGATCCGCAGCGCGCCCGCGAGGACGACGTCGGCGGCGTCGGAGATGCTGCGCGCGGCCTGCACCGCGTCGACGACGCCGAGCAGCTCGGCCGCCCCGGTGCGCGCGAGCTCGCGGCGCCGGACGGCGCGCAGGCTCACGGTAGCGGGGTCGACCTGGTCCGCGCGCGTGAGGATCGCGTCGGTCTCGGCGGCGAGGCGCGCGATGCCGCGCGGGGCGAGGTCGGCGTCGGACGCGAGCCAGCGCACGGACTCCGGCGAGCGCGCGAGCGCGTCGGCCATGTACCGCGAGTTCGACAGCAGGTGCGCGAGGCGCTGGGCGGCGGACCCGGAGTCGCGCAGGAGCTTGAGGTACCAGTGCGTCGTGCCCAGCGTCTCCGACAGCGTCCGGAACGCGAGCAGGCCCGCGTCGGGGTCGGCGCCCTCCGCGAACCAGCCGAGCATGACGGGCAGGAGCTGGCGCTGGATCGCCGCGCGCCGGCTGACGCCCTCGGTGAGCGCCGTGACGTGCCGCATGGCGCCCGCCGGGTCGCGGTAGCCGATCGCGGCGAAGCGCGCCTTCGCGGCCTCGGGTGCGAGGCTCACCTCGTCCGGGGAGAGCTGCGCGACCGCGGGCAGGAGCGGCCGGTAGAAAATCCCCTCGTGCAGGCCGCGCACCTCCCGGCGCGTCGCGCGCCAGCGCTCGCTCAGCCCGGACGCGCCCTCGGCGCGCATCCCGAGCGAGCGCGCGAGGCGCCGCAGCTCGTCCTCGGCGGTCGGGACGAGGTGGGTGCGGCGGAGCCGGAAGAGCTGGATGCGGTGCTCGAGCGAGCGCAGGAACCGGTAGCAGACCCCGAGCCGGGCCGCGTGCTCGCGACCCACGTACCCGCCGGCGGCGAGCTCGCCGAGCGCGGTGAGCGTGCTGCGGCTGCGGATCGACTCGTCGGCGCGACCGTGCACGAGCTGGAGGAGCTGGACCGTGAACTCGACGTCGCGCAGGCCGCCCTTGCCCAGCTTGAGCTGGCGGTCCGCCTCCGCAGCGGGCACGTGGTCCTCGACGCGGCGGCGCATCGCCTGCGAGTCCTCGACGAAGTTCTCCCGGCCCGCCGCGGACCACACGAACGGCGCGATCGCGTCCTCGTACGCACGCCCCAGGTCTCGGTCCCCCGCGACCGTGCGCGCCTTGAGCAGCGCCTGGAACTCCCACGTCTTGGCCCAGCGCTCGTAGTACGCGACGTGGCTCGCGAGCGTGCGCACGAGCGGGCCCTGCTTGCCCTCGGGCCGCAGCGCCGCGTCGACCTGCCACAGCGCGGGCTCCCCGGACGTGCCGGAGCACACGCGCGCGAGGCTCGTCGCGAGCCGTGCGCCGACCGTCGTCGCGTGCTCCTCGTCCTGGCCGTCCGCCGGCTCGACGACGTAGATCACGTCGACGTCCGAGACGTAGTTGAGCTCGCGCGCCCCGCACTTGCCCATGCCGATGACGGCGAGGCGCACCCCTGCGCCGTGGTCGTCGAGCTCAGCGCGCGCCACCGCGAGCGCGCCCTCGAGCGCGGCGGCCGCGAGGTCGGCGAGCGCCGCCCCGACGGCCGGCATCCGCGTGAGGGGGTCGGGCACGGTGAGGTCGGTCGCCGCGATCCGCAGGATCCGCTCGCGGTAGGCGCGGCGGAGCGCGTCGACGCGCTCGGGGCCGGGCGCGTCCGCGACGGGCACGGCCGCGTCGGGGTCCGCGCCCACGGCGCGCAGCAGCTCGGCGCGCACGTCGCGCGCGTCCACCCCGGTCCCGGGGGTGGGGTCGGCGACGACCCGCAGCAGCTCCGGGCGCCGGACCACGTCGTCGCCGAGCGCCACGGAGGCGCCGAGCACGGCGAGCAGGCGCTCGCGCGCGGGTCCGGGGCGCAGGCACGTGCGCGCGAGGTCGGCGAGCGGGCCGCGCGCCTCGACCTCGGGGCGCAGCGCGCCCGCGAGACGCACCACCTGCAGGAGCGCGAGGTCGGGGTCCGCGGCGGACCCGAACGCGGTGAGCAGCTCGTCGTCGACGGCCTGTCCCGCGTCCGCGGCACCCCCGCCGTCCGCGCCCTGCGCGTCCGGCCGCGCGCCACCGTCGAGCAGCAGCGCGAGGTCCGCGTCGGCGAGCAGGCTCGCGGAGCGGGAGATGTCGGCGAAGCCGACGCGCGCGAGGCGACCCGTGAGCGTCGGCCGGCGGGACCCGCCGGACCGACCTGACGTCGTCGTGGACCCGCTCACAGGACCTGGAGGAACCGCTTCAGCTCGAACGGCGTCACCTGGGCGCGGTAGCCGTCCCACTCCTGCCGCTTGTTGCGCAGCACGAAGTCGAAGACGTGCTCGCCGAGCGTCTCGGCGACGAGCTCGGACCTCTCCATGACGGAGATCGCCTCGTCGAGCGACTGCGGGAGCGGCTTGATGCCGAGCGCGCGACGCTCCGCGTCGGTGAGCTCCCACACGTCGTCCTCGGTCTCCTCGGGCAGCTCGTAGCCCTCCTCGATGCCCTTGAGCCCCGCGGCCAGCATGACCGCGAACGCGAGGTACGGGTTGGCGGCCGAGTCGAGCGCGCGGTACTCGACGCGGCTCGAGTTGCCCTTGCCCGGCTTGTACATGGGTACGCGCACGAGCGCGGAGCGGTTGTTGTGGCCCCAGCACACGTAGCTCGGCGCCTCCGCGCCGCCCCACAGGCGCTTGTACGAGTTGACGTACTGGTTCGTGATCGCGGTGATCTCCGCCGCGTGCACCAGCAGGCCCGCGATGAACTGGCGCGCCGTCTTCGACAGCTCGAACTGGGCGCCGGGCTCGTGGAACGCGTTGCGGTCGCCCTCGAACAGCGACAGGTGCGTGTGCATGCCCGAGCCGGGGTGGTCCGCCATCGGCTTCGGCATGAACGACGCGAACACGCCCTGCTCGAGCGCCACCTCCTTGACGACCGTGCGGAACGTCATGAGGTTGTCGGCCGTGGTGAGCGCGTCGGCGTAGCGCAGGTCGATCTCGTTCTGGCCCGGACCGGCCTCGTGGTGGGAGAACTCCACCGAGATGCCCATCGACTCGAGCATCGTGATCGCGGCGCGACGGAAGTCGTGCGTGCTGCCGCGCGCGAGGTGGTCGAAGTACCCGCCCTGGTCGACCGGGACGAGCGGCGACTCGGCGTCGGCCGGCTGGTTGAACAGGTAGAACTCGACCTCGGGGTGCGTGTAGAACGTGAACCCCTTGTCGCTCGCCTTCGCGAGGGCGCGCTTGAGCACGTTGCGGCTGTCCGCGAGCGACGGCTCGCCGTCCGGCGTGAGGATGTCGCAGAACATCCGCGCGGTGCCGTGGCGCTCGCCGCGCCACGGGAGCACCTGGAACGTCGTCGGGTCGGGCCGCGCGATCATGTCGGCCTCGTACACGCGCGTGAGGCCCTCGATCGAGCTGCCGTCGAACCCGATGCCCTCGGCGAACGCCGACTCGAGCTCCGCCGGCGCGACCGCGACCGACTTGAGCATGCCGAGCACGTCGGTGAACCAGAGCCGGATGAAGCGGATGTCGCGCTCCTCGACCGTGCGGAGCACGAACTCCTGCTGCCTGTCCATGCGGTACATCCTGCCTGATCCGTGTGACGAACGGGTGACACGGTCGTGTGGCGGACGTCGCGCGCCGCGACGCCCCCGCGCACGAGCCGCGCGCGCCGCTCGTCTAGGGTGGACGCATGGCTGATCTGCGCGTCGCGCTGGCACAGGTCGACACGTGCGTGGGGGACCTCGACGGCAACGCCGCGCTCGTCCTCGAGCGCACCCGCGAGGCGGCGACGGCGGGCGCGCAGCTCGTCGCGTTCCCCGAGATGACCCTCACCGGGTACCCGATCGAGGACCTCGCCCTGCGCGCGTCGTTCCGTCGCGCCGCGTGGGACGCCGCCGCGGACATCGCGGCGCGCCTGGGCGCCGAGGGGCTGGGCGGGATCACGGTCGTGCTGGGCACGGTCGGGACGTCGGGCGCCCCGCGCGGCGCGGGCGCCGCCGAGCGCGAGGCGTCGGGCTCGCCCGCGGACCTCCCGACGAACCGCGCGGTCGTGCTGCGCGACGGCGTGGTGCAGGCCGCGTACGACAAGCACCACCTGCCGAACTACGGCGTGTTCGACGAGTTCCGCATCTTCGCGCCCGGCGAGACCACCACGGTCGTCGAGGTCGAGGGCCGACGCGTGGGCGTCGCGATCTGCGAGGACATCTGGCAGGAGGGCGGCCCGGTCGCCGAGATGGCGACGCTCGACGAGGCGGGGAACGGGCTCGACCTGCTGCTCGTGCTCAACGGCTCCCCGTACGAGGAGGGCAAGGGCCACGTCCGCACCGACCTCGCCGCGCGGCGCGCGCGCGAGGTGAGCGCGCCCGTCGCGTACGTCAACCTCGTCGGCGGCCAGGACGACCTCGTGTTCGACGGCGGCTCGTTCGTCACCGACGCGACGGGCGCCGTCGTCGCGACCTCCCCGCAGTTCGTCGAGGACCTGCTCGTGTGGGACCTGCCGGCCGACGGTGCGCCGCGCGGCCCGCGCGCGCCCGAGCTGCACCCCGACGAGGAGGTCTACCGCGCGTGCGTCACGGGCCTCGCCGGGTACGTGCGCAAGAACGGCTTCCGGTCCGTCGTCCTCGGCGTCTCGGGCGGCATCGACTCCGCGCTCACCGCGGCGATCGCCGCCGACGCGATCGGGGGCGAGAACGTCGTCGGCGTCTCCATGCCGTCGCGCTACTCCTCGGAGCACAGCAAGGACGACGCCGCGGACCTCATGAAGCGGCTCGGCGGGGACTACCGCGTCCAGCCCATCGCGCCCATGGTCGAGGCGTTCCAGGGCGAGCTCGAGCTCGAGGGCGTCGCGGAGGAGAACCTCCAGGCGCGCGTGCGCGGCGTCGTCGTCATGGCGATCTCGAACCGCGAGGGACACCTCGTCATCGCGCCCGGCAACAAGTCCGAGCTCGCCACGGGCTACGCGACGATCTACGACGCGGGCAGCATCGGCGGGTTCGCGCCGCTCAAGGACGTCGACAAGTCGCGCGTGTGGCAGCTCGCGCGGTGGCGCAACAACCTCGCGGTCGACCGCGGCGAGATCCCGCCGATCCCCGAGTCGTCCATCACCAAGCCCCCGTCGGCGGAGCTGCGGCCCGGCCAGACCGACCAGGACTCGCTGCCGCCGTACGACCTGCTCGACGAGGTGCTCGACGCGTACATCGAGCACGCCGAGGGCCGCGCGGAGCTCCTCGCGCGCGGGTTCGACCCGGAGGTCGTCGACAAGGTCGTCACGCTCGTCGACCGCGCCGAGTGGAAGCGCCGCCAGTACCCGCCGGGCCCCAAGGTCACCGCTCTCGCGTTCGGCCGCGACCGCCGCCTGCCCATCACCAACCGCTGGCGCGAGCCCGTCGACTGACGCCGCCACCCCGCGCGTCGCCCGACCCGTCCCCGTACCCAGGAAAGGCCGTCATGTCTGCTCACACCGCCCCCGAGCCCGCCCCGACCGGCGGCACGGGACAGCGCCGCTTCCGCGTGCACCACCTCGCCGAGGCGAAGTCGCGCGGCGAGAGGATCACGATGCTCACCGCGTACGACGCGGTGACGGCACGGATCTTCGACGACGCGGGGATCGACCTGCTGCTCGTCGGGGACTCGATCGGCAACACGATGCACGGCCACGCGACGACGCTGCCCGTCACGGTCGACGACCTCATCCCGGCGGCGCGCGCCGTCGCGCGCGCGGCCCGGCGTGCGTTCACCGTCGTCGACCTGCCGTTCGGCTCGTACGAGGCCGGCCCGGAGCAGGCGCTCGCCACGGGCGTGCGCTTCCTCAAGGAGGCGGGCGTGAGCGGCGTCAAGCTCGAGGGCGGTCGCCGCGTCGCGCCGCAGATCCGCGCGCTCACCGACGCGGGCATCCCCGTCGTCGGGCACCTCGGCTTCACGCCCCAGTCGGAGAACCTGCTCGGCGGCCCGCGCGTGCAGGGCCGCGGTGACGACGCGGCCGAGCGCCTGAGCGAGGACGCGCTGGCCGTCGCGGAGGCCGGCGCCGTCGCGGTCGTGCTGGAGATGGTCCCCGTCGAGGTCGCGGCGCGCATCACCGAGATCCTGCGCGTCCCGACGATCGGCATCGGCGCGGGCGCCGCGTGCGACGGCCAGGTGCTCGTGTGGACGGACATGGCGGGCATGACCGACTGGTCGCCGCGGTTCGCCAAGCGGTACGCGGAGATCGGTGCCGCGCTCGGGCAGGCCGCCGCCGACTACGCCGCGGACGTGCGCGCCGGGACGTTCCCCGACGAGGCGCACAGCTTCACGCGCTGACCGGGTGCGGGCGGCGTCAGCCGTCCGCACCCGCCCACGCGGTGATCCCCGCCGCGACGGCGTCGGCGTAGCGCTGGCGGCCCTCCTCGGACTCCATGACGGCCGCCTCGTCGGGGTTGCGCATCTCCCCGAGCTCGAGCATGACCGCGGGGCGCTCGGCGTGGTTGAGCGTCGCGAGGTCGGCGCGCCGCTGGAGCGGCCCGTCGTCGGCGGCGACCGTCGACGACGGCGCGAACCCGGCAGCGCCGAGCGCGGCCACGAGGTCGTGCGCGAGCGCGACGCTCGGCTGCCCCTGCGCCTCGTGCACGGGCGGGTCCGCCACGATCGCGAAGAACCCGTGCGCGCGGCGGTCCGGCGTGCCGTTCGCGTGGAGCGACACGAGCAGGTCCGCGCCCTCCTCCTGGGGGAGACGCCCGCGCGCGTCGACGCACGGGCCCACGCCCGCGTCGTCGGGCCGCGTGAGCACGACGACCGCGCCGAGCTCGGCGAGCCGCGCCGCGAGCCGCCCGGCCACGTCCCACGTGAACGCGTGCTCGGGGTAGCCGGCGTCGGTGGACGCGCCCACGGTGTTGCACGCCTTGGTGCCGCCGCGACCGTCGGGGACGGGCGCGTTGACCGTGAGCGGGTTCGCGCCGTTGCCGCCGTTGTGCCCGGGGTCGACGGCGACGGTGAGCCCTGCGAGCGGGGGCGGCGGCGCCGTCTCGGTGACCTCCGGCTCCGGGGCGGCCGTCGTGGGGTCGGGCGCGGGCGCCGAGGCCACGGCGTCCCCCGAGGGCGCGACCGTCGTCGTGCCGTCCCCGGAGCCCGCCCGGACCTGCAGCGCGAGCAGGAACGTCAGCCCGCCCACGGCGAGCCCCGCGAGGAGCAGGCCGAGGCGTCCCGACCACACGCGCGCGCGGCCGGGAGGCGGGGCGTGCGTCACTCGCCGCGCTCGCGGCGCTCTTCCTCGTCCCAGGCCTCCGACCGCTCGCGCGCGGTCTGCAGGGCCCGCTCGGCGGCCTCGCGCGTCGGGTACGGCCCCATGCGGTGCGACCACGAGCCGCTCGGGCCCCGGTGCACCTCGCCGGTGCGGGTGTCGTAGTAGTACTCGCCCTCGACCGCGGGCTCGCCGCCGTCGGTGAAACGTGATCCGGTGCTCATGCCCCGATCCTCCCCCATCCGCGCCCGCGCGGCCGTCCGCGACGCCCCGCCTTCGTAGACTGGCCGGCATGAGCCCGAGCCCGTCCCCCGTCCCGCCCGACGCCGCCGCTCCCCCGCGCGCACGACGCCGCGGACCGCTCGTGCCGGGCGTCGTCGGCCCGCGGCGCGAGGTCCCGGCGTCGATCGAGCGCCCGGAGTACGTGGGGCGGCCCGGCCCGCGCCCGTTCACCGGGAGCGAGGTCAACGACCCCGAGACCGTGGAGCGGATCCGCGTCGCGTCGCGGCTCGCCGCGCGGGCGCTCGTCGAGGTCGGCCGGCACGTCGCCCCCGGCGTCACGACCGACGAGCTCGACCGCGTCGGGCACGAGTTCCTGCTCGACCACGGCGCGTACCCGTCCACGCTCGGCTACCGCGGGTTCCCCAAGTCGCTGTGCACCTCGATCAACGAGGTCGTGTGCCACGGCATCCCGGACTCCACGGAGCTCGTCGAGGGCGACATCGTCAACGTCGACATCACCGCGTACGTCGGCGGCGTGCACGGCGACACCAACGCGACGTTCACGGTGGGCGAGGTCGACGAGGAGTCGGCGCTGCTCGTGGAGCGCACGCGCGAGGCTCTCGCCCGGGGCGTCAAGGCCGTCGCGCCCGGGCGCCAGATCAACGTCGTCGGGCGCGTGATCGAGCGGTACGCGGCCCGCTTCGGCTACGGCGTGGTGCGCGAGTACACGGGCCACGGCGTGGGGCGCGCGTTCCACTCGGGGCTCGTCGTGCCGCACTACGACGCGGCTCCCGACCACGCGACGGTCATCGAGCCGGGCATGGTCTTCACGATCGAGCCCATGCTCACGCTGGGCACGTCCGAGTGGCGGATGTGGGACGACGGGTGGACGGTAGTCACCGCGGACGCGTCGCGGACCGCGCAGTTCGAGCACACGCTGCTCGTGACCGACGACGGAGCGGAGATCCTCACACTGCCATGAACGCTCACCACGACTCGTCCGACCGCTCCGCCGACCGCCCCCGCCTCGCCTTCGGCATCGACGTCGGCGGCAGCGGCATCAAGGGCGCCCCCGTGGACCTCGCCACCGGCGAGTTCGCGCAGGAGCGGCGCCGCATCCCGACGCCCCAGCCCTCGACCCCGCAGGCCGTCGCGGAGGTGATCGCCGAGCTCGTGGGCGCCTACGACCTCCCGCAGGACGTCCCCATCGGCGTCGCGTTCCCGGCCCCGCTCCAGCACGGCGTCGTCCGATTCATCGCGAACCTCGACAAGTCGTGGACCGGCGTGGACCTGCCCGCGCTCGTCGCGCGCGAGACCGGGCGCCACGTCGTCGCGGTCAACGACGCCGACGCCGCCGGGGTCGGCGAGGTGCGGTACGGCGCCGCGCGCGACGCGGACGGCGTCGTCCTCGTGGCCACGCTCGGCACGGGGATCGGCAGCGCGATCGTCGTGGAGGGTCACCTGCTGCCCAACACCGAGCTCGGACACCTCGAGATCGACGGGTACGACGCCGAGACGCGCGCGTCCGACGCCGCGCGCGACCGCGAGGACCTGGACTGGGCGCAGTGGGCCGAGCGGCTGCAGCGCTACTTCGGCGTGGTCGAGGACCTGCTCTCGCCCGACCTCATCGTGGTCGGCGGCGGCGTGAGCAAGAAGCACGAGCACTTCCTGCCGCTGCTGCACCTGCGCGCGCCGATCGTACCCGCGCAGCTGCGCAACGCGGCCGGGATCGTGGGCGCGGCGTCGCTCGCGGCCGACGCGCACTGAGGGGCGACGCCCGTCAGCTCGTGGTGACCTCGTGCCGGTCGGTGCCGAAGATGTCGATGACGCCCAGCATCTCGAGGACGTCGGTCACGACGGTGGGCGGGTTGCGCAGCGTCACCGACAGGCCCTCCTCGGAGCCGATCGTGTAGAACTGCACGAGGAACGCGATGCCCGTGGAGTCCATGAACGTCACCTTCGACGTGTCGATGACCACGGGCACGTCCCGTTCGAGAGCGTTCGCGAGCGCTGCGCTCGCCTCGCTGCGGAGGGCGACGTCGATCTCGCCCCACATGTCCACGACGCTCGCCTCGGGCTCCTCGAGCAGCCGGATGCCGCCCGTCCCCGACTCGGTGTCGTTCCGCTCCAGCTCTTGCACCAACACTGCCCCGCCCTTCGTCCCGCCCTGCCCTCGCCCACCCCGACGAGTCCCGCGCCTCCTGCATGACGCACCGACCGGTCGGCTCCTGCCCTCGTACGTCGTCGGGCGAGAACGGGTGCCGGCGTGATCGGTCGTCGCCAGCGTACCCCACTGATGCCGCTGGCTGGTAGGCCTCTGGCGAAGACTTTACCCTCGGCCTCAGGGAGACCGTTCCCCAAGGCGATCGTTGAGGTTTCATTCAACAGTTGGACGGGTGTCCAGACGACGACGGCCGCCGCGCACCCGGGGTCCGGGTCGGCGCGGCGGCCGTCGTCTCGGGCGTCCTCGCGCGCTCAGCCCGTGTTCTGCAGACCGGCCGCGACGCCGTTCACGGTGAGCAGCAGGAGGTGCTGGAGCTCGTCCTTCACGGGACCCTCGGCCCCCGCGCGCAGCCCGCGCAGGGCGCGGACCTGGAGCAGCGACAGCGCGTCGACGTAGGGGCTGCGCAGCTGGACCGCGCGCCCCAGGACCCGGCGGCCGGCGAGCGGCCAGGCGTTGCCCGTCACGGCGAGCACCTGCTCGCGCGTCAGGCGCAGCTCGTCGAGGACCGCCTGCGCGAGGTCGTCGCGCCCGCCGAGCGCGAGGTAGCGCTCCGCGATGCGCTCGTCCGACTTCGCGAGCGACATCTCGACGTTGTCGAGGAGCGTCGCGAACAGCGGCCACTCGCGGTGCGCCTCGCGCAGCAGCGCGAGGTCGCCGAACTCCTTCAGCGCCGTGCCGAGGCCGTACCAGCCCGCGAGGTTGATCCGGGCCTGCGACCACGAGAACACCCACGGGATCGCGCGCAGGTCGTCGAGCGAGGAGACCGACAGGCCGCGGCGCGCCGGGCGCGAGCCGATCGGTAGGAGGCCGACCTCCTCCAGCGGCGTCACCTGGGCGAACCACTGGGGGAAGCCGTCCGCGCGCACGAGCTCGTGGAACCGGCGGCGCGAGGACTCGTCGAGCGCTGCCGCCAGCTCGCGGTAGCGGTCGGTCGCGCCCGCGTTGCGACGCTCCGTCGAGGGCGCCGACGCGAGCAGCGTCGCCGCCGCGACCTGCTCGATGTGGCGCGACGCGATCGTCGGGTCGCCGTAGCGCGCGAGGATCACCTCGCCCTGCTCCGTGAGCTTGAACCGGCCGTCCACCGAGCCCGGGGGCTGCGCGAGCACGGCACGGTTCGCCGGGCCGCCACCGCGGCCGAGCGCGCCGCCGCGCCCGTGGAACAGCGTGAGCGTGATGTCGTGGCGCTCGGCCCACTGCGCGATCCGGCTCTGCGCGTCGTGCAGGGCGAGCGTCGCGGACACGGGCCCGACGTCCTTGGAGGAGTCGGAGTAGCCGAGCATGACCTCGACCCGGCGGCCGTTCTCCGCGAGCCGGCGCTGCACCTGCGGCAGCGTGAGCATCGACTCGAGGATGTCCACGCTCGCACGCAGGTCGGCGAAGGTCTCGAACAGCGGGATCGCGTCGACGACGGGCACCTCGTCGGAGCCGGCGAACGCGAGCTCCGCGAGCTCGTACACGGCCGCGAGGTGCTCGGGCTTCTGCGTGAAGGACACGATGTAGCGGCGCGCGGCGCGGATGCCGTAGCGCTCCTGGACCGCGCCGAGCGCGCGGAACGTGTCGAGCACCTCGCGCGTGCGGTCGGACAGGTCGCCGTGCAGGCCCTTCTCCGCGATCTCCGCGAGCGCCGCCTCGTGGACCTGGGAGTGCTGGCGCACCTCGAGCTCGGCGAGGTGGAACCCGAACGTCTCGACCTGCCACACCAGCTGCTGCAGGTCCCCGTACGCGGCGCGCGGGGCGCCCGCCGCGACGAGCGACTCCTGCACGACGCGCAGGTCGGACTCGAGCTGCTCGGCCGTCGCGTACGCGAGGTCCGCGTTGCGGGCGCGCGTCGCGGCGATGCGGTCCGCCACGACGAGCATGACGGCGCGGTGCGGCTCGCGCGGCGACGCCTCCGCGGCCGCCGACGTCACGGCCTCCGAGAGCCGGCGCTGGCGCTCCCACAGCGTGCGCAGACCGTCCGACGGCGGCGTGCCGTCCTGGTCGAGCGTGAGCTTGCGGCCGACGAGGCGAGCGCGCTGCTCGAGCGCCGCGAGCGCGTGGTCGGCCGCGATCGCGGCGGCCTGGCGCGTGACCTCGGACGTCACGTTGGGGTTGCCGTCGCGGTCGCCGCCGATCCACGTCCCGAGGCTCACGAACGGGCGGACCAGGGGCTCCTCGCGGCCGGCCTCGTCGCCGAGCAGCCAGTCGTCGAGGCGGCGGTAGACCGTGGGGAACGTGTCGAACATCGTGGCGTCGAAGACCCCGAGGGCCGTCTTCACCTCGTCGAGCACGGACGGCTTGTGCTCGCGGATCGGCGCCGTGCGCCACATCGTGTCGATCTCCGCGAGCAGGCGGCGCTCGTTCTCCGCGAGCGACGTGCCGCCGAGCCGCTGCGCGTCGCGCTCGTCGAGCAGCGTCGCGATGCGGCGGACGGCGCCGGAGACCGCGCGCCGGCGCGCCTCCGTCGGGTGCGCGGTGAGCACGGGGCGGAACTCGAGCCGGCGCAGGCGGCGCAGCGCCTCCTCGCGGCCCACCTCGGCGACGAGCTGCTCGAACGCCTCGGGCAGCGAGTCGTCGGGCGTCGTGGCGCGCGTCGCGAACTCGGCCTCGCGCTCGCGCAGCACGCGCACGCGGTGGTACTCCTCCGCGAGGTTCGCGAGGTGGAAGTAGCACGTGAAGGCGCGCGCGACCTGCTCGGCGCGCTGCATCGACAGGCCCTCGACGAGGGCCTCGGCCTCGGCCAGCACCTCGCCCGTGGGGTCGTCGTACGCGCGGATCGCGAGCTCGCGCAGGCGCTCGACGTCGTCGAGCAGGTCCTGGCCGCCCGTCTCGCGCAGCACGGTGCCGAGCAGACCGCCGAGGAGGCGGACGTCGTCGCGCAGCGGGGCGGGCACGTCGTGGCGCGCGAGCCCGCGCCCGGCGCCGTGCCCGGAGACGTCGGCAGCACCCGGCGACGGGGACAGTTCCGAGGGAGAGAGGTCGTTCACGGTGACGAGAGTATTCCTTGACCGTCAGGGGACGCGGAGGCGTCCGAGGGGTGATCGTCGGTCGAGCACCGGTCGGCGGGGAGTCGCGTCGCGCGTGCCCGCCGGGCGTCAGCGGCGCGCGCCGACGCGCACGGCGTCGAACGGCGCGTTCGAGGCCACGCGGTCCTCGATCGCGGCGGTGACGACGTCCTTGGCGACGCGCGTCGCGTCGAGCACCGACGCGCCCTTGGCGAGCTCGGCGGTGATCGCGGCCGCGAACGTGCAGCCGGCGCCGCTCACCCGCTCCTCGCCGATCTTGGGGGTGCGCAGCACGTGCACGTCGTCGCCGTCGACGAGGACGTCGACCGCGTCGGGCCCGGGCAGCTCGACGCCGCCCTTCGCGACGACGGCGCGCGGCCCGAGCGCCTGGACCGCGCGGGCCGCCTCGACGAGCTCGTCGACCGTCTCGATCGACTCGACGCCCGCGAGCGTGCGCGTCTCGAAGAGGTTGGGCGTCACGACGGTCGCGAGCGGGAGCACCTGCGCGCGCAGCGCCGTGTCGGTGTCGAGCGCGGCGCCCGGCTCCTGGCCCTTGCAGATGAGCACCGGGTCGAGCACGACGTGCTCCCAGGTGCGCGAGCGCAGCGACGCCGCGACGACGTCGATCGTCGCGGGCGTGCCGAGCATGCCGATCTTCACGACCGAGGGCTCGTGCGTCACGGTCGCCGCCTCGAACTGGTCGGCGATGACCTGCGGGTCCACGGGGACGAACCGGTGGCCCCAGTCGTTCCTCGGGTCGAACGAGACGATGCACGTCAGCGTCCCGACGCCGTAGGCGCCGAGCTCCTGGAACGTCTTGAGGTCGGCCTGGATGCCGGCGCCGCCGGTCGCCTCGGACCCGGCGATGACGTAGGCGAGCGGAGGCGTGTGGGGGCCGTGGTGCGGCATGGTTCTCCTCGGCACGAGCAGGGCGGACGGTCCCGTCCTCCCGGTGGTGCCGGGAGAGGCGGGCGGACGAGCCGGTCTGTACGCCGGGTTCTGTTCCCGCGCGCGGTCACCCCCGCGCGGGCGACGGTCATCCATCTAGGACGTGCGTTGCCGCACGCCTCGAGCGGTCTACCCGACTGTGCTTCTCCGTGGAGAATCGGGCGGGCAGCCCTCAGGCACAGTCTGTCTGACCTTGCTCCAGGTGGGGTTTACCGAGCCGGACCGGTCACCCGGCCCGCTGGTGGTCTCTTACACCACCGTTTCACCCTTACCGCGCGGGCCGGGCCGGAGCCCGTCCTGCGCGGCGGTCTGTTCTCTGTGGCACTGTCCCGCGGGTCACCCCGGGTGGGCGTTACCCACCACCTTGCCCTTCGGAGCCCGGACGTTCCTCGGCGAGGGGCACGAGGCCTCTCGACGCGACCGTCCGACCGACTCGTCCGCACCGGCAAGGGTACCGCCCGCCCGGGCGGCTCCGGGACGGGTGCGCTCAGACGTCGACGCGGTAGGGCAGCGCGAGCTCGTCGCCGCTGACCCCGCGGATGCCCCAGCTCTCGCGCGGGCTCTCGAGGATCACGAGCTCCACGTCGTCCGCGGTCAGGCCGAGGGCGGGCGCGACGTCGTCGTACAGGGCCGCGACCAGCGCGCGCTTGGCCTCGCGCGTGCGGCCCGTGAAGCACACGACCTCGACGACGAGGTACGCGTCCGAGCGCGGGGCGACCATGTCGTCGTCGTCGAGGAGCAGGAACCGGTGGAACCGCTTGTCCGGCGGCAGCTGCCACGTGCGCACGAGCGCGTCGTGCAGCGCGTCGGACACCTCCGCCCGCCGCTGCCCCCACACGCTGCGCCGTCCGTAGATCTTCACCTGGGCCATCGGGCGAGCGTAACCGTGACGCACCCCACGGCCGTCGGCCCCGGTCACCCGCGGCGGCGACGCCGACCGCGCTCGTAGAGTGACCCGGTGCTCGTGCTCCTCCCCCCGTCCGAGGGCAAGACCCCCGCGCCCGACGGCGCCGCACCGGTCGACCTCGACGCGCTCACCTCCCCCGTCCTCACCGCGCACCGCGCGACGGTCCTCGACGCGCTCGCCGCCGCGAGCGCGCGGCCCGACGCGCACGAGGTGCTCGGCACGACGCCGGGGCTCGCCGACGAGGTGCGGCGCAACACGACGCTGCGCTCGGCCCCGGCCGGTCCCGCGGCCGACGTCTACACCGGCGTGCTGTACGGCGCGGCGGACCTCGCGGGCGCGCTCGCGGCGGGCGGTGAGCCCGCACGGCGCGCGCGGGAGGACGTGCGCGTGGTCTCCGGCCTGTGGGGCGCGCTCTCCCCCGCCGACCGCGTGCCCGCATACCGGCTGTCCATGGCCGTCGACCTCCCCGGTGTCGGGAGGCTCGCCACGGCCTGGCGCCCGCACCTCGCCCCGGTGCTCGACGAGCGCGCGGCGGGCGACGTCGTCGTCGACTGCCGGTCGGCCACGTACGTGGGCGCGTGGAAGCCCGCGACGACGGGACCGCGGTCGGCCGACTGGGTGGCCGTGCGCGTCGTGCGCGAGCACGCCGGGAAGCGCACCGTCGTCTCGCACAACGCCAAGCACACGCGCGGCGTGCTCGCGGGGCACCTGCTGCGCCGGGCCGCCGCGGCGCCGACGTCGGCCGACGGCCTGCTCGACGCCGCCCGCGAGCTCGTCGGCACGGTGATCGGCACCGAGGTCGGCTCCGGGCTGAGCTACCGGCTCCTCGAGGCCTGGCTGCACGACGCCACGACGCGCACCGGGCCGCGCACGCTCGAGCTCGTCATCGCCTGAACGACTGCCGGGCGGCCGAGGCCGCGGGCTCGCCCGCGCTGCGGTCCGGCGGGTCGAGGTCCACAGTGGACCCATGGTCTACAGCGAGGACCTCGCCGAGCGGATCCGCGCCGCCCTGGGGCCGCGCGCCCCGTTCGACGAGCGGAAGATGTTCGGCGGGATCGCGTTCCTCGTCAACACGCACATGGCCCTCGGCGTCACCGGGGACGACCTCATGGTGCGGGTCGGCAGGGACGGCACGGACGCGGCGCTCGAACGCGGCGGCGCCGTCATGGAGATGGGCGGTCGCGCGATGACGGGGATGATCGTCGTCGACGGCGGACGCGTCGCCGACCCCGACGAGCTCGACGCGTGGGTCGTGACGGCCGTCGAGCACGCCCTCGCGGAGCCCGCCAAGGCGGCGAAGCCCCGCACGAGGTGAACCCGTCCCGGCGAGCCGGACTCCGGCCGCGAGTCAGGACCTGCCGCCCCGTGGGAGAGCGCGCGGAGCTCGACCCCGCGACCGGCGGTCCGACCTCGCGGGGGACGGACGCCCGCAGCAGGCTCAGAGGTCGGTCGGGACGCCCTGCGCGGTGAGCTCGCTCGTGCCGTCCGCCCACAGGCGCAGGATGCTCACCGACGCGGGCGGCACGCGCACGCGCGACCACTGGGCGGGCGGCGCTCCGACCGCGGTGCCGATCGCCGCGCGCACCTGCACGGCGTGACCGACGACGACGACCGTGCGGCCCGCCGGCCCCGCCGACGGCAGGAGCGTGGCGACGAGGTCCTGCAGGCCCTGCCAGACGCGCGCGCCCACGTCCGCGGCGGACTCGCCGCCCGGCGCGGCGGTCGTGCCGGTCGTGTACCAGGCGTGCCGGCGACCGGGCCACGCGTCGTCGATCTCCGCGGCCGTGAGACCCTCCCACTCGCCGAAGTGCACCTCGGCGAACCGCTCGTCGGTCGTGACGGCGACCCCGAGCCGGCGGCTGATCGCGCGCGCCGTCTCCTGCGCCCGGACCATCGGCGAGCTGACGATCGCCGTCGGCCGCGGCACGTCCGGCCACGCCTGGCGCCCGATCCGGAACACGAGGTCGGCGGCCTGCGCCGCCTGCGTCCGGCCGCGCGGCGTGAGCGAGGGCCCGGGCACCGACGAGCCGCTGAAGGCCCCGGCGACGGTGAGCGGCGTCTGCCCGTGGCGCACGAGCACGACCGTGAGGGCGGGCGCGTCGTCGAACCGGACCGCCACGCCCGACGGGCGGGACGGCGTGTCGAACGCGTCCCCGTCCGTGGCCTCGTCCGGCGCGTCGGACGCGACCTGCTCCGCGGGCTCGGCCGGCACGTCGTCCGCGGGACCGTCCGGGTAGTCCCGCGCGACGGTCCCGGCGGTGTCCATCGCCTCGTTCGCGAGCGCGTCCGCGGCGGCGTTCTGCGCGCGCGGCACCCACTCGTACGTCACCCGGTCCGCGGGCAGCACGGCCGCGGCCTCGGCCGCGAGGCGACGCATGTCGTCGTGCTTGATCTGCCAGCGCCCCGACATCTGCTCGACGACGAGCCGCGAGTCCATGCGGACCGTGACGCGCGCGTCCGGGTCGACCTCGGCCGCGGCGCGCAGGCCCGCGACGAGACCCGAGTACTCCGCGACGTTGTTCGTCGTCGTACCGAGGAACGCGGCCCGCTCCGCGAGCACCCGGCCGCTCGCGGCGTCGCGCACGAGCGCCCCGAAGCCCGCGGGCCCGGGGTTCCCCCGCGACCCGCCGTCCGCCTCGACGACGAGGTGCCGCGCGCCGCTCACGCGCCGACGCCCTCCGGCCGCACCACGATGTGGCCGTAGTCCTCGAGCCGCACCACCTGGTCCGGGGCGGCGGACGTGATCGTCGCGAGCTCGGCCGGGCTCAGCGTGACGTTGAGGCCCTCGACGAGCTGCCCGCGCAGCGCGACCACGCCGCGCCCGCCGTTCTGGTCGCGCACGCGCTCGTACAGCGCGAGGAGCCCCGCGTCGAGGCCCGCGACGGCGTCGGCACGACGCCCCGCGACCTGGGCCGCCTCCGCGTCGAGCTCGGCGTAGCGCGCGTCGCGCGCCGCCACGACCTCGGCCTTCGCCGACTCGAGCTCGGCGCTCGCGGCCTCGAGCTTCGCGAGGGCCTCCTCGTGCGCCTCGAGCCGCTCCATGACGTCGAGCTCGACCTCCTCGAGCACGCCCTGGCGGCGCGCGAGGGACTCGAGCTCGGCCACGAGCGCCTGCGCGTCCTTGGCGCCCACCTGGCCGGAGTCGAGCCGCGACTGGTCGCGGGCCGCGCGCGTGCGCACCTGCTCGACGTCGGCCTCGGCCTTGGCGAGCTCGCGCTTGAGGTCGCTCACCGCGGTCCGCGACTCGACGAGCTTGCCGTGCAGGTCGGCGAGCTGGGCGTCGAGCTCGGCGATGCGCGCGTGCTCGGGCAGGTTCTTGCGCTGGTGCGCGAGCTGCTGGGCACGCGTGTCGAGCTCCTGGACGTCGAGCAGGCGGAGCTGGTCGGCGGGCGGTGCAGTGGCCACGGAGGGATCCTTTCGTGGGCCCCGGTGCGGGGCCGGCGTGCGTGTCGGCGAGGGTCGGGTGGTCGACGGCGGGCGGCGGACCGGTCAGGGGGCCGCGGGTCCGGGGTCGCGGCCCGGGGACGCGATCCGCGCGGTCCACGGGTCGGTGACGAGCGTGCTCACGCGCGTCTCGACGGCCGCGCCCGACCGCGCGAGCTCGCGCTCGAGGTCCTCGGCAGCGTAGCGGAGCCAGGGCCACTCGGACGCGTAGTGGGGCACGTCGACGAGGTACGGCGTCCCGGCGTCGCCGCCGCCCTCGAGCCGCGCGCGCTCGCGCAGCTCGGAGACCGGGTGGTGGCGCAGGTCGGACGTGAGGTAGACGTCGGCGGCGCTCGCGCGGACGGCGTCGAACAGCGAGTCGCCCGAGCCGCCGACGACCGCGACGGACTCGACGCGCGCGTCGAGGTCTCCCGCGACGCGCACGCCCTGCACCGTCGGTGGCAGGACCTCGGCGACGCGCTGCGCGAAGCCGCGCAGCGTCGTCGGCTCCGCGAGCCGGCCGACCCGGCCGGTCCCGGTCCGCGGCGGCTCGTGCGGCGACGACGGCGCGTGCGGCACGAGGGGCACGCGGTGCAGCAGGTCGAGCGCGTCGGCGAGCGCGTCCGCGACCCCGCGCTCCGCGGCGTCGGCGTTCGTGTGCGCGACGTAGAGCGCGCACCCGCCCCGGATGAGCCGGTGCACGAGCGAGCCCTTGAACGTCGTCGCGGCGACCGAGTGGACGGGCCGCAGGAAGAGCGGGTGGTGGGTCACGAGCAGGTCCGCGCCCCACGCGAGCGCCTCGTCCGCGACCTCCTCGACGGGGTCGACGGCGAGGAGCACCTTGCGCACGGGCGCAGCCGGGTCGCCCGCGACGAGGCCGACGGCGTCCCAGTCCTCCGCCGTCGAGGGCGGGTAGAGCTCGTCGAGGGTGCGGACGACGCGCGCGAGCGTCGCGGGCGCGCTCCCCGCGGGCTCGGTGGGGTCGGGGCTCGTCACGTCGGGGCTCGGCGCACCGGGGCGTGTCGGGTCGGTCCGCGGGTCGGGCTCGGCGCTCATGGCGGCAGGCTATCCCGCGCGGCGCACGGCGGCGCCCAGGTGTGGTTTGATGGATTGCGCAATCCATCAGCCGAGGAGGACGTCCCGTGCCCGGCACGCACCGACCCGACGGCGCGCAGGACGCCGGCCTGCCCGCCGACGCGACCGCGCCGCTCTACCGCATCAAGGCGGAGCTCTTCCGCTGCCTCGCGCACCCCACGCGCATCCAGGTGCTCGAGGTCCTCGCGGCCGACGCCGACCACACGGCACCCGTGTCCCACCTGCTCGAGGTCACCGGGTGCGAGCCCTCCCAGCTCTCCCAGCACCTCGCCGTGCTGCGCCGCGCCGGGGTCGTCACCTCGACCCGCAGCGGCAACGCCGTCGAGTACCGCCTCGCCGAGCCCCTCGTCGCCGAGCTGCTCGTCGTCGCGCGCGCGTTCCTCCTGTCGAGCCTCGCCGGGGCGTCCGACCGGCTCGAGGCCGCACGGCGGCTCCCCGCGCTGCCCGGCGCGTCGGCGCGCGCCGTGCTCGACGCGACCGCCCCGGCACGGGCATGAGCCCCCGCACCGCGGCCCTGCGCGACCTGCTCCCCCGCCGCTCCGACTACGACCTGCGCCCCCGCACCCTGCGCGCCGACCTCCTCGCGGGCGTCACGGTCGGCGTCGTCGCGCTCCCGCTCGCGCTCGCGTTCGGCGTCAGCTCCGGGATCGGGGCCGCCGCCGGTCTCGTCACCGCCGTCGTCGCGGGAGTCGTCGCCGCCGTGCTCGGCGGGTCGCACCACCAGGTCTCGGGACCCACGGGCGCGATGGCCGTGGTGCTCGCGCCGGTCGTCGCGACGCACGGGCCGGGCTCCGTCGCGCTCGTCACCGTGCTCGCGGGCGTCGTCGTGCTCGTCGCGGGCGTCGCGCGCCTCGGCCGCGTCGTCACGTACGTCCCGTGGCCCGTCGTCGAGGGCTTCACGCTCGGGATCGCGTGCATCATCTTCCTCCAGCAGGTCCCGGCCGCCGTCGGCGTGCCCGCCGACCCCGGTCACAACACGCTCGTCACCGCGCTCGCGGCGCTGGGCACCGCCGCGAGCGCCGGCACGCTCGCCCCCGCCCTGTGGGCGCTGGGCTGCGTCGCGCTCGTCGCCGTCACGATGCTCCTGCTCCCGCGCCTGCACCCCGGGATCCCCGCGTCGCTCGTCGCCGTCGTCCTCGTGACGGCCCTCGTCGAGGCCGTAGGCGCACCGGTCGCGCGCATCGGGGCGCTGCCCGCGTCGCTGCCCGCGCCCGTGCTGCCGTCGGTCACGCCCGGCGCGCTGCGCGAGCTCGGCGGCGCCGCGCTCGCGATCGCCGCGCTCGCCGCGATCGAGTCGCTCCTTTCCGCGCGGGTCGCCGCGTCGATGGCCCAGGCCGGGTCCCCCGGCGGGTCCGTGTACCAGCCCGACCGCGAGCTCGTCGGGCAGGGGCTCGCGTCCGTCGCGAGCGGGCTCTTCGGCGGCATGCCGGCGACCGGCGCGATCGCCCGGACCGCCGTCAACGTGCGCTCGGGAGCGCGCACGCGCCTCGCCGCCGTGGTGCACGCGCTCGTGATCCTCGCCGTCATCTACCTCGCGACCGGCCCGGTGTCGCGGATCCCGCTCGCCGCGCTCGCGGGCGTGCTCATGGTGACGAGCCTGCGCATGACGAGCGCCCGGACCGCGCGCGCCGTGCTGGGCGCCGGGCGCTCGAGCGCCGCGACGTTCGCCGTCACCGCGTTCGTCACCGTCGCGTTCGACCTCGTGCAGGCGATCGAGATCGGCGTGGTCGTCGCCGCGTTCTTCGCGCTGCGGGCCGTCGCCCGGGCGTCGGGCGTGCACCGGGACCCGCTCCCGGGGCCCGCGCAGCCCGGCGACGAGCACGTCGCGCTGTTCCGCCTCGAGGGGTCGATGTTCTTCGGGGCCGCGGAGCGCGTGCTCACCGAGGTCACCGACGCCTCGGTGCACGACGACGTCGTGGTCGTCGTGCTGCGCCTGTCCCAGCTCCGGATGGTCGACGCGACCGGCGCGAAGGCGCTCGGCGAGCTCGTCGAGGGGCTCGAGGCGCGCGGCGTGACCGTGCTGGTCAAGGGCGTGCAGGAGCGGCACCGGGCGCTGCTGACGAACGTCGGGGCGCTCGCCGAGCTGCGGCACGAGAACCACCTCTTCGACTCGCTCGACGCGGCGGTCGAGCACGCGCGCTCGCACGTGCGGCGTGCCGCACAGGGCACCGACGTCCCTCAGGTGCGCGGGCTGCGGCCCTCCGCCTGAGCGGGTCGTCGGCCTCGGGGCGGCTCGGGCTGTGAGGGGTGCGCACGGCGTCTAGCGTGGTCGGATGCACGAGTTCGTGCGGGCACGGCCCGGCGCGCTGCCGCCCGGCGTGGTGTCGATGGTCGGGTACCGCCTGCGGACCGCGGCGACGGACGGCACGCCGCCCGTCCACCGCGGCCTGCCGTCGCCGTGGCTCACGCTCGTCGTGAGCACCGCGGGCGCCGTGCCGACCGCGGTCGGGCCGGACGAGGCCCCGGTGGGCTACGCGTCGCTCGTCGGCGGTCTGCACACGCGGCCCGCGTACATCCACCAGCCGCCCGAGCAGGCGGGCGTGCAGCTCGCCCTCGACCCGCTCGCGTGCCGCGACCTGCTCGGCGTCCGCGCCGGCGAGCTGGGCCTCGTCGAGGACGCGGACGCGGTGCTCGGGCGCGTGGCGGAGCGGTTGCGCGAGCGGGTGGCCGAGGCGCACTCGTGGCCCGCGGCGTTCGACGTCGTGCGCGCGACGTTCGCGCGCGACAGCTCCTGCGCCCGGCGCGACGGCGTGCGTCCCGAGGTCGCGGAGGCGTGGCGCGTGCTCGTGCGCACGCGCGGCCGGGCCCGGGTCCGGGACGTCGCGCGCCACGTGACCCTGGGCGAGCGCCGCCTGGAGACTCTGTTCCGGGCGGAGCTCGGGGTGTCGCCCCGCGCCGCGCGCGGGCTCGCGCGGTTCGACGCCGCGCGTCGCGCGGTGCAGCGACTCGCCCTCGGCCGCGGACCCCGCACGCTCGCGGACGTCGCCGCGGACGCCGGGTACGCCGACCACTCCCACCTCGTGCGCGACTTCCGGCGGTTCGCCGGCACGACCCCGACCGGCTGGGTCCGCGAGGAGGTCGGGAACATCCAAGCCGGGGGCCACACCGACGGCCCAGGCTGGGACCATGAGCACCCACGAGAGCACCCGGAACACCGCTGACACGACCGCGACGACCGCCACGGCGACGCCTCCGGCCCAGCACGTCTGGCCCACGCTCCAGGCGCACGACGCGCGCGCCCTCGTCGCGTTCCTCACCGACGTCGTCGGGTTCGTCCCGACCGCCGTCATGGCGGGCGACGGCCGCGACGTCGCGCACGCGCAGCTGGACTGGCCGCACGGGGGCGGCATCATGCTCGGCAGCCACTCGCCCGAGCGCGAGTGGTCGCGCGAGCCGGGGACGTGCGGCACGTACGTCGTCGTGCCCGAGGACGAGATCGACGCGCTGCACGCCCGGCTGCAGGAGCGGGCGGCCGCGGCGGGCGGCCGCGTCGTCGTGCCGCTGCGCGACACCGACTACGGCTCGCGCGAGCTCGTGCTGCGCGACCCCGAGGGCAACCTCTGGTCGTTCGGCACCTACCGCGGCGAGCCGCGGCGCTGAGCCGTCCGCGTCACTTCGCCTCGGCGTAGTGGTCGACGACCGCGACCGTGAGCGGGAAGTCGACCGGGAAGGCGCCGAACAGGAGCCGGCCCGCCTCCTCGGCCGCGGCGCGCACCTCGGCGGCCACGGCGTCGGCGAGCTCGGCGGGCGCGTGCACGACGACCTCGTCGTGGAGGAAGAACACGAGGTGCGTACGCGCCGCGAACGGCTCGGGCGCGGCGCCCGGCGTCGCTGCGACGGGGAGGTCCCACAGGCGGCGCCGGATCGAGGCGAGCCAGCACAGCGCCCACTCGGCCGCCGTGCCCTGCACGACGAAGTTCCGCGTGAACCGGCCCCAGGCCCGGGTGTACGAGCGCGCCCGGGCCTGGGCGTCGGGTCCGCGGCCCGACGGGTCGGCGACGTCCCCGTCTCCCGGCACGGCGTCGTCCGCGGCGTACGCGCCGTCCTGCGCGGCGTGCCACGACTCCCCGGGGCGCGGCGAGCTGCGGCCCAGGAGGGTCGTCACGACCTCGCCGCGCTCCCCCGCCTGCGCGGCGCGCTCGACGAGGCCGATCGCGTCGGGGAACGCCCGGGCCAGGCGCGGCAGGACCACGGCGCTGTCGCCCGTCGTGCCCCCGTACATCGCGCCGAGCATCCCGACCTTCGCGTGCTCGCGCGTCGCGACCGCACCCGACGCGACGATGCCCGCGTACAGGTCGCCGCCGCGCCCCGCCGCGGCCATGCGCTCGTCGTGCGCGAGGCCCGCCAGCACGCGCGGCTCCAGCTGGGCCGCGTCGGCGACGACGAGCCGCCAGCCCGGGTCCGCCACGACCGCGCGGCGCACCTGGCGCGGCAGCTGCAGCGCCCCGCCGCCGCTCGACGCCCACCGGCCCGTGACGACCCCGCCCACCACGTACTCCGTGCGGAACCGGCCGTCGCGCACCCAGGTGTCGAGCCAGGACCAGCCGTTCGCGGTGAGCAGCCGCGAGAGCCTCTTGTACTCGAGCAGCGGCGCGACGACGGGGTGGTCCGTGCGCTCGAGCTCCCCCTTGCGCAGCGACCGGACGCCGACGCCCGCGTACTGCAACGCCTTGAGCAGGTCCGGGTGCGAGTCGGGGTTGAGCGACGGCGGCGCGTCGAGCGCCGCGCGGACGGCCGCCGCGAGCTCCTCCATGCGCGCCGGCCGCTCGCCCGGGCGCGGCCGCGGGCCGAGCGCGTCGCGCAGGATCCGGTCGTGCACGTCCGCGCGCCACGGGACGCCCGCGTGGTGCATCTCGGCCGCGACGAGCGCCCCGGCGGACTCGGCGGCGAGCAGCGTCCGCAGCCGGCCCGGGCCGTCTGGCCCCTCGGCGCCCGCGACCGCGGCGAGCTGCGCGCGCAGCTCCGCGACGACGTCGAGCGCGGGCGCTGCCGCCGATCCGCTCGACGGCGAGAGCTCGAACAGGCCGACGGGGCGCGGGTGCGCGAGCGGGTCGGGACCGGCCGGGACGGGCTCGAGCGCGTCCCACGGGCCCGCCGCGGCCCGCGCGAGCGCCGTCCCGGCGACCAGGCGCGAGCGCCGCAGCACGACGTGCGCCAGGCGGAGGTCGTGCGACCGCTCCACGCGGCCGCCCTGGGCGAGGAGGGCCGGGTACCAGCGGTTCGTGTCGTCCCACGTCTCGCGGACGGGCTCGGGCGTGCCGTCGACCACGTGCTCGACCCGGCCCTGCCCGGGCTGCCCGACGTGCACGGCGTACGTGCTCACGGTCGTGGCCCGTCGCGACCGAGCGACACCACGTCCGTCCCGCGCACCGTCTCCCTCACCGCCCCGTTCCGACCGACGCACCGATGCTAGGGCGCGGCGCCCACACCGGCGGGAGCCGGCTCCGCGGGCGACGGGACCCGCGCCCGCACGAGCACGCCGACGCCGACCGCCACCGCGCACGCCGCCGCCGCGAGCGCCACCGCCGCGCGACCGCCGAGCTCCTGGCCGACCCAGCCGACGACGAGTGCGCCGACCGGCGTCGTCCCGAGGAACGCCGTCGTCCACAGCGACGTCACGCGGCCCCGCATCCCCGGGGGTGCGTACAGCTGCCACGGTGGCGTTGCCCGTCGTGAGGAAGCCGATGCTGCACGCCCCGACGAGCACGATCGTCACGTTCGCGAACCGCGTGCCGGGCGCGGCAGCGGTCACCGCGAGCGCCAGCGCGTAGCCCACGGTGACGACGATCATCCGGGACAGCCCCGTCCAGGGCCGGAACAGCAGCACGACGCCCGCGGCGATCGAGCCGACGCCGAACCCGGCCGTGAGCCACGCGTACTCGTCCGGCCCTCCGGCGAGCGAGTGCTCGCCGAAGACGGGCAGGCTCACCTCGTACTCGTACGCGAGCGTGCCCACCACGGCCATCATGGCGAGCGGCCCGAGGAGCTGGGCGTTGCCGCGGACGACGCGCAGGGCCGCACGCAGCTGGCCCCGCTGGCGCGGGATCCGCCCGTCGGACCGGATGTCCGCGGTCCGCATCGAGAGCAGGAGCGCGATGACGAGCACGAAGCTCCCGGCGTTCGCGACGAAGCACCACCCGATGCCCACGCTCCCGATGAGCGCCGCCGCCACCACGGGGCCCACGCCGCGACCCACGTTCGCGAGGATGCTGTTGAGCGTCACGGCGCTGTGGAGCGCCTCGCGCCCGACGAGCTCCGGGATCAGCGCCATGCGCGCGGGGTTGTCCACGGCCGTGAGCACGCCGAACGCGACCGCGACGGCCATCGCGAGCGGCAGCGACTGGTGGCCGGTAAGCACGACGACCCCGAACGCGAGCGCCAGGCACGCGAGCGACGACTGCGTCACGAGCAGGGTGCGACGGCGGTCGTGCCGGTCGACGAGGACCCCGGCGTAGGGGGCGAGGAGCAGGACCGGGAGGTACCGGGCCGCGGCGACGATCCCCAGGTCGACCGGCGACCCCGTCATGCCCAGGACGAGCACCCCCTGGGCCACCGTCTCGGTCCACGACCCGACCAGGCTCACGCCCTGCCCCGCGATGAAGCGGCGGTAGTTCGGGACGTCGAGCGCGGCGAACCGGGCGGGCGGCGACGGCCGGCCGCCCGGAGACTCCGTGACCGGTCGGGGACCCATCCTCGACCCCTCCCCTCCGGGCACGCGCGACGGCCCGGCCGCCGACGCTCGGAGCACGAGCCAACACGACCACCCTCCCGTGCCGGTAGCGACGAATGACTCACGAACCCCGAGTCGTCGCGCACCGACGAGTCGAGTCGTCTGACCGTTCCCCCGCACCGGCCGGCAGCACCAGGGTGGGAGAGGTGGGGGTGATCCGGTCGGCTGTCGTCCGCGGCCCGACGTCCGCGACGCCGTCGTCCGCGACACCGCCCCGAACGTCCCGACCCGGATCGACGAGAGGCCGCCCCCATGTCCGACGCGCAGACCTCGGCCACGGCGCCGACCGCCGACAACGTGGTGCTCGTGCACGGCGCCTACGCCGACGGCTCGTCGTGGGCCGCGGTCGTCGACCTGCTGCAGGAGGCAGGACTCACGGTCACCGCGGTCCAGAACCCGCTCACGTCGCTCGCGGACGACGCGGCCGCCACGCGGCGCGCCCTCGACCGCCAGGACGGGCCGACGGTCCTCGCCGGGCACTCCTGGGCGGGGACCGTGATCAGCGAGGTCGGCGACCACGAGACGGTGTCGAGCCTCGTCTACGTCGCGGCCCGCGCGCCCGACGCGGGCGAGGACTACGCGGCGCTCGCGGCCACCTTCCCGACGCCGCCGGCGAACGCCGGGCTGGTCCGGTCCGACGACGGGTTCGCCCAGCTCTCCGAGGCGGCCTTCCTCGACGACTTCGCCAACGGCGTCGACCCGGCCCGCGCCCGGGTGCTGCACGCCGTCCAGGGGCCGGTCTCGGGCACCCTGTTCGCGTCCCGGACCACGCGGGCGGCGTGGCACGGCAAGCCGTGCTGGTACGCGGTCTCCCGCGACGACCGGACGACGTCTCCGGAGCTCGAGCGGTTCCTCGCCGACCGCATGGGCGCCACGACGATCGAGCTCGACAGCGGACACCTCTCGATCGTCACGCACCCGCGCGAGATCGCGAGCCTCGTCCTCGACGCCGCGGGGCGACCGCCGCTCGCGCCCTGACCTCCCGCCGGGTCCGCGAGGGCACGCCCCGCCGGTGCGTCACGGCTCCCGGTGCCGGTGCAGGACGTCCGCGCCCGCGTCGACGTAGGCGGCGAACAGGTCGGTCACGTCGCGCAGCCGCGCGGCCGCCTGCGCCGTCTCCGTGAGCTCCTCGGCGCTCTGGAGCGCGCGGATGAACGTGCGCGCGCGCTCGATGCTCGCGGCGAGGAGCTGCTCGAGGCCGCCCGCCGCCTCGACGAGGAGTCGCCTGCTGCCGGGCTGGGCGATCGTCCGCGCCAGCCCCCACGACACGAGCTCCCGGGTCGCCGTGCTGACCGCCCCCGCGCTGAGCCCCAGCGCGGCGCGCAGGTCGTCGGAGCTGGACGGCGCCCCCTGGAGGAGGAGGAACCCGTACGTGCGACCCGTGGCGCGCGGAAGGTTCCACGCCGCCATCGTGTCGCCCATCGTGCTGACGAACCGTTCCTGCTCGGGGGTCATCGCGCAGGCTCCCCTGCTCCCGGCCCGCCCGTCCAGCGGTCGAGGACGTCGACGAGCAGGCGCGACGTCTCCGCGGGGGCGTCCAGGGTGACCATGTGCCCGGCTCCCGGGACGACGTGCTCGGCGATGCCCTCGGCCCGCGCCCACCGGGGCGTCGCCGTGGCGATGTTGCCGGTACGGTCCTCGGCGCCGCGCACGAGCGCGAGCGGCACCGGGGTCCGGCTGCCGGGCTCCGGCACGACGAACGACACCGTCGCACGCCACACGTCCAGGAACGTGCGCCGGGGCATCCGGGCGAACAGCGCCTCCGTCCTCGCCCTCGCGCCCGGGGTCGCCGCCGAGGCCCGGGCCATGACGCGCGGGAGCCTGCGGGCCGGGATCACCGCGAGCGCGGGAGCGGCGAGCCGCAGGGCGAGTCGTTCGAGCACGGACAGCGGTCCGGCGTTCCACGTGGAGTCGAGCACGATCAGCCCGCCCACGTGTCGCGGACGCTCCCGGACGAACGCCTGCGCGAGGTTGCCTCCGAGCGAGTGCCCGACGAGCACGGGCACGTCCGCACCGCACGCGGCGAGCAGCGCGCCGAGGTCGTCGAGCGCGTCGGCCGCCGTGAACCGCTCTCCCGGCGCGAGCGGCGACTGCCCGTGCCCCCGCAGGTCCCCCACGACCACGCGGTACCCGCGCCCTGCCAGCACCGGGACCTGCTCGTCGAACATCGAGTGGTCGACCCCCGCGCCGTGGATCAGCACGACGACCGGGCCGTCCCCGCCCGAGTCCGCGAACGCGATCTCGGCGCCGGGGCGCACGAGCCGACGATCTAGATTCACCATTCTCTGAATATAGATGATCTACGCGGCAGCCGCCCGCCGCGGTCGGGTCGCGTGCGGGAGAGGACTCGCGCAGCCGACGCCGCGCGTCCTCCTTCACTCCAGGTGGACCCGGCTGGACCCAAACCGAACACCCAACGTCGGCTCGAACGGCTGAGTGAATCGCCCTGGGTTTGTTGGAGGTTCCTGACCTTGGAAACGAGGATGGAGCCATGCCGAAGGAGCAGACGCCGGG
>NZ_JAAFAN010000139.1:0-1508 GCF_010287905.1 Cellulosimicrobium composti | reverse complement strand
GGGGCCACCCGCCGCCGCGGGTGGCCGTCGGGCGCCGCCCCCCTCTCCTCGTCGTGCGCCTGGCCGCCGCCCCGGGCGGCGACGCCGGCGTGAGCCGGGCCCCCGCGCCCGCCCCCCCCGGGGGCCCGGGCGCGTCGTGCTGTCCAGGGCCATGGCGACCGGGCGGTCCTGGCCGGCGCGGCGGGCGTGTGGGTGGTGGAGGGCAGGATCGGGACGTGGTCGCCACCTCGCCCCGGTCCGAGCCGATGTCCCTGTCCCAGGCGCGCCGCGTCGCGCTCGCCGCGCAGGGGCTGCACCGCGAGCGCCCGTACGGCGGCGGCGACGGCCGGGCGCCGACCATGCGGCAGGTGCAGGGGGTGATCGACCGCCTCGGGCTGCTGCAGATCGACTCCGTGAACGTGCTCGCGCGCGCGCACCTCATGCCGCTGTACGCGCGGCTCGGCCCGTACGACACCGCGCTCCTCGACCGCGCCGCGGGGCGCGCGCCGCGACGGCTCGTGGAGACGTGGGCCCACGTCGCGTCGTACGTCCCGCCCAGCACGTGGCCGCTGCTCGAGTGGCGCCGGCGCCGCTACCGCACCGAGGCGTGGGGGACGATCAGCGCGGTCGAGATGAGCCACTCCGACGCCGTCGAGGACGTGCGCCGCCTCGTCACCGAGCGCGGTCCTATCACGGCGAGCGAGGTGCACGACGTCCTCGAGGCCGAGGGCCGCGCGCACCCGCGCGACCGGTCGCAGTGGGGCTGGAACTGGACCGTGGCCAAGCGCGCGCTCGAGTTCCTCTTCTTCACGGGCGAGATCACGTCCGCGCGTCGCAACAGCGCGTTCGAGCGCTGCTACGACCTCACCGAGCGCGTGCTCCCGCCCGAGGTCGTCGCCGCCCCGCCCGTCGCGGACGCCGACGCCGTCCGGTCGCTCCTCGAGATCGGTGCGCGCGCCCACGGGATCGGGACGCTGCGCTGCTTCAAGGACTACTTCCGCCTCAAGGGGCCCGCCGTGCGCACGGCCCTCGACGAGCTCGTCGAGGCCGGGACGCTGCGGCCGGTGACCGTGCGCGGGTGGGACGAGCCGACGTACCTGCACGCCGACGCCGCCCTCCCGCGGCGCGCGACGGCCGTGACGCTGCTCAACCCGTTCGACCCGCTCGTGTTCGAGCGCACGCGCCTCGAGCGCCTGTTCGACGTGCACTACCGGATCGAGATCTACGTCCCCGCAGCGAAGCGCGTGCACGGGTACTACGTGCTGCCGTTCCTCGAGGGCGAGGACCTCACGGCGCGCGTCGACCTCAAGGCCGATCGGCGGGCCGGGGTACTGCGCGTGCTGTCGGCGCACCGCGAGCGGGCCGCGGGGGACCTCACGGCCGCCCGGCTCGCCGCGGAGCTGCGCGTCCTCGGCGGCTGGCTGGGCGTCCCGGAGGTCGACGTCGCCCCGACGGGCGACCTGGCGCCCGCGCTCGCGGCCGTGGGCGCCGCCGCGCGCTGATAGCGCGGGGCGCCCGCGCGCTGAGAG
>NZ_JAAFAN010000138.1:0-1932 GCF_010287905.1 Cellulosimicrobium composti | reverse complement strand
GCACCGCCGGCGGTCACGGAGCCCGCGAGCACGAGCGGGGCCAGGCCCGCGCGCGCCGCGTAGATCGCCGCGGTGTACCCCGCCGGCCCCGAACCCACGATCACCACGTCTTGTATCGACATGCGTCTATGTTGACACTCGTCGATATAGCCGCGCAAGGCCGAGCAGCCTCGACCACCGACAGCCTTGGCAGGGGAGACCGCCCAAGATCACCTCGCCGGGATCGGCGGTTCGTTGCGCGCGCGCAACACGGGTGCCTAAGATTGAGCCAGCTCACCGCAATAGCGGCGAGAAGTGAACCCGAGACCCTTCCGGACGGTTGTGGCGCTCGGGTTTCGCGCCGTCTAGAGCCGGACGACGTCCGCGACCAGCGGTTCGGCACGACGACGCGCGTCACCACCACGAGCCCACGCCCACGCGATCGCGTCCGAGATCGCCAGCAGCGGCTCTACGGCCGCGGTCGCGTGGTCATACGCCAACGAGTCGCGGCACCCACGCCGGCCCGTCTCGCGATACAGCAGCCGCCGGTCGCGCTCTTCCTCGCCCTGCTCACTCTCAAGCATCAACCGAGCGCAGCCCGCCGTCGCGATGTCCTCGACTAGCCGCTCAAGGCAGGCTCCGCGCCGCTCGATGTTCGTGCGGTACCCCACCCCAGCCTGGTAGATCGTGACCTGTGCGCCCAGCGTGCCGAGTGTCGAGAGGATCGTGTGCTGACGCGCCGGAGACTCCTTGACCATGTGCAGCCGGCGCTGGCCGGGCTTCTGCAGACCGCGCACCGTCTTGCGCGCGAGCGCGAGCTCGCCGGGGATGATCACGGCGGCGACGAGCAGGTAGTCCTGCTTCTTGCTCTCGTCGACGAACACGTGGCCGCCTCGTAGGGAGCGGTCCGACACGCTGGTAGGCACGCCGCAAGGGTACGGACGCCGAACGACACCCCGGCGGGCGAGGGCGGGGTCAGCGACTGAACTTCTTGCGGAGCTCGGCCTCGTTGACGTTCTCGACCCCGTACTTGCGCAGGACCCGCGCGAAGGCTCGAGCCTTGGCCTCAGGCGTCGACTCGCGTGCAGCCGCCCTGTTCGCCTCGACCTCAGCCTTCTTCAGCTGCTGCTCCATGTGCTTCTGCAGGTCGGCCAGGCCCTTGCTGTCGAACTTGAAGCTCGCCATGGCGCAGTTCCTCTCGTCGCAGTACGAACCGTTGGAACGAGAGCATCCCACCCGTCGCCCACATGTCGACCGCCCCGACCTGCCGAACGATGGCTCGAGCAACTCCCGCCAAGGGCGGCGCCGCAGAACCGATCACCCGAGCGCCATGACCCAGGACCGCATCGCCGCGGCGCGCGTAGCGCTGGCCGGCGGCCAGTCTCGCGGGCGTCGCGGGTGCCCGCGGTGGCATCTCCCGAGACACCCTGCACAGGCACCTTGCCTCGGTTGCGTAGACGTCGCCGAGCCTCGGCGGTCAGCTCTGGGCCCGCGGCCGAGATCAGCGGCCCTGTGGCCACCGCCAACCGTCGAACGTGCCGGCGCGCATGGCCGCTACCCGCGCCGTCAGGTCGCGGTGGTAGCGCCTCGTGGCTCCGATCACGCCTGACCCGCGGTACGGATCGTCGCCGTGCTCCCTGTGCTCGATCAGGGCCATTGGGACGTGGCTAAGAAAGCACGCGGAAAGGTAGAACGTGCCGGCGAGCACACGCAGCGAAGCCACGGTCGTCTCCACATCGGAACGTGAGCCCCATCGAGCGGCGGCGCTGCCGCGGATGGCGTCTGGCTGCCCGTCTGTTGGGACCGCCTCCCAAACGTCGTGCACCACGCGGTTCCGCAACGACACGAGCCAGGCGAGGTCGCCGAGGGAGGAGAGGGGGCTGCTGCACGGATCTGTGACATCTCAGATCGCTTGCTCGCCGAGCAGGCTGGAAGGATGTTGCTGTGCCCAGG
>NZ_JAAFAN010000137.1:0-2246 GCF_010287905.1 Cellulosimicrobium composti | reverse complement strand
GCCGAGAGCCGGCGGCGCGGCGGCCGGGACGGGCTGCGGGGGAGCCGGCGGCGCTGCCGGCGGGGTCGCGCCGGTCGGCGGGACGGGCGCCGCGGGCGCGGCGCCGTTCGGCGGCGGGAAGGGGTTGTCCACGTGCTGCTCCGGAGTCGTGCGGGCGAGCGCCCGGACGATCCGTGCCGCCGTGCGTGGCGGGATGCTCCCACACCGGGGGCCCCGCCGTCGAGCACGCCCGTCGCGACCACGAGCACGCCCGTCGCGACCACGAGAACGACCGCGGCCACGAGAACGACCGCGGTGCCGTGATCGGACGGACCACGGCACCACGGTCGTTCTCGGCAGGAGACCGGTTACGGCTGGTCGACCTCCGACCCGACGAGGAACTGCGAGTACGCCCCGATGGTGAGGAACGTCGGGAAGTCCTCGGCGAGCGCGACGGCGCGGAACACGTTCGCGGCGTCGTCGATCCGGTTGCCGGGCGTGCGCGGCAGGTCGTCGACGATCTCGGCGAGCAGCGCCTCGACGCGCTCGCGCGTGATGGGCACGCCGTTCTCGGTGCGCGTGCCCGAGGCGATCCACTGCCACACCTGCGACCGCGAGATCTCCGCGGTCGCGGCGTCCTCCATGAGGTGGTCGATCGCGGCGGCGCCGACGCCGCGCAGCCACGACTCGAGGTACCGCACGCCCACCGACACGTTGGACCGCAGGCCTGCGGCGGTCACGGTCGCGCCCGCGCGCCGCGCCGAGCCGATGTCGAGGAGCTCGTGCTGGCCCACGGTGACGTCGTCGCGCCGGCGCGAGACCTGGTGCGGGCGGTCGCCCAGCACGGCGTCGAACTCGCCGCGCGCGACCTCGATGAGGTCGGGGTGCGCGACCCACGTGCCGTCGAACCCGTCCGTCGCCTCGCGGCGCTTGTCGGCGCGCACCTGCTCGAACGCGCGCTCGGTGACGTCGGGCCGCCGCCGGTCGGGGATGAACGCGCTCATCCCGCCGATCGCGTGGGCGCCGCGCCGGTGGCACGTCGCGACGAGCAGCTCGGTGTACGCGCGCATGAACGGCGCGGTCATGGTCACCTGGGCGCGGTCGGGCAGCACGTAGGAGTCGCCGCGCGTGCGGAACGCCTTGATGACGGAGAACAGGTAGTCCCACCGCCCGGCGTTGAGCCCGGCGCAGTGGTCGCGCAGCTCGTAGAGGATCTCCTCCATCTCGAACGCCGCGGGCAGCGTCTCGATGAGCACGGTCGCGCGGATCGTGCCCTGCGGGAGGCCGAGGTAGTCCTGCGCGAGCACGAACACGTCGTTCCACAGCCGCGCCTCGCGGTAGCCCTCGAGCTTGGGCAGGTAGAAGTACGGCCCGCGGCCGCGCTCCACGAGCTCGCGGCCGTTGTGGAACAGGTACAGCCCGAAGTCCACGAGCGACGCCGACGCCGACACGCTGACCCCGGCGCGGTCGACGTACCGCATGTGCTTCTCGATGAGGTGCCACCCGCGCGGGCGGAACACGATCGTCGGGAGGTCGGTGAGCGTCGTCGAGCGCAGCCGGTACTCCTTGGGCTCGCCGCCCGGGACGTCGACGGTGTGCGTGAGCGTCCCGCGGATCGCGTCGTGCAGGGCGAGCTGGCCCTCGATCACGTTGCGCCACGTGGGGCTCGACGCGTCCTCGGCGTCCGCGAGCCACACCTTGGCCCCCGAGTTGAGGGCGTTGATCGTCATCTTCGGGTCGGTCGGGCCCGTGATCTCGACGCGGCGGTCGTCGAGGCCGGGCGCCCCGGTCGACCCGGCGACGCGCCACGTCGGGTCGTCGCGCACGGGGCGCGTGGACGCGCGGAAGTCGGGGTCGATGCCGTCGGCGACGTCCTGCCGGCGCTGCTGGCGGTCCATGAGCAACTCGTGGCGGCGGGCGACGAACCGGTCGTGCAGCAGCGTCACGAAGTCGAGCGCCTCGGGCGTGAGGATCTCGCGGTAGCGCTCGCCGAGGGTGCCGGTGACGCGCAGGGTGCCCGACGGCGCGGGGCGGCCCGGGCTCCCGGGGCGCGGTTCGTCGTCGGGCGACGTCCCGGAGGGGTCCGAGGTCGGGGGAGAGGTGGTCGTGGTGAGGGCGGTCATGGCGTTCTCCGGAGGTCGTGTCGCGGGGGGGGGGGGGGGGGGGGGGGGGGGGGGGGGCCCCCCCCCCCGGGGGGGGGGGGGGGGGGGGGGGGGGGGGGGGGGGGGGGGGGGGGGGGGGGGGGGGGGGGGGGGGGGGGGGGGGGG
>NZ_JAAFAN010000136.1:0-2326 GCF_010287905.1 Cellulosimicrobium composti | reverse complement strand
ATACGTCTTGCCCGTCCCCGTCGGACCGATCAGCAAGATGTTCGACTTCGCCAGCTCCACGTAGTCCGGGTCGTCGGGGCTCGACGGCTTGGCCTGCTCGCCCGCCTGGACGCGCTTGTAGTGGTTGTAGACGGCGACGGCCAGGGCCCGCTTCGCGGCGTCCTGGCCGATGACGTACTGCTCGAGGAACTCGAAGATCTCCTTGGGCTTCGGCAGCTCCGTGAGGCCGAGCTCCGTCGCCTCGGCGAGCTCCTCCTCGATGATCTCGTTGCACAGGTCGATGCACTCGTCGCAGATGTACACGCCGGGGCCCGCGATGAGCTTCTTGACCTGCTTCTGCGACTTGCCGCAGAACGAGCACTTCAGCAGGTCGGCGCCGTCTGAGATACGAGCCACTACGCGTCTCCTTGTCCCGGTGCCGGGGCGTGGCGCCGTCCGGGTCGACGACGCGGGCCCCCGGCACGGCCGAGCGAGTCCTGCTCCCCATTCCACACCACGAGGACCGGGTTGTCAGGTGGGCTCCCCGTACGGGGTGCAACGTGTCGCGCCGCCGCCCCCGTGCGGGGGACGACGGCGCGGCGCGTGGTCATGCTGTCGGGTCGGTCACGATCAGGGCTTGTTGACCGCGACGGCCTTGCGGCTCTCAAGGACCTGGTCGACCAGGCCGTACTCCTTCGCCTGCTCGGCGGTGAGGATCTTGTCGCGCTCGATGTCCTGGCGGACCTGCTCGACCGACTTGCCCGAGTGCAGCGCGAGCGTGTCCTCGAGCCACTCGCGCATGCGGATGAGCTCGTTCGCGTGGATCTCGATGTCGGACGCCTGGGCGTAGCCGCCGCCCTCCATCGCGGGCTGGTGGATGAGCACGCGCGCGTTCGGCAGCGCGAGGCGCTTGCCCGGCTGGCCGGCCGCGAGCAGGACCGCGGCGGCCGAGGCCGCCTGGCCGAGGCAGACCGTCTGGATCTGCGGCTTGATGTACTGCATCGTGTCGTAGAGCGCGGTCATCGCGGTGAACGACCCGCCCGGCGAGTTGATGTAGAGGATGACGTCGCGGTCCGGGTCCTGGCTCTCGAGCACGAGGAGCTGGGCCATGACGTCGTCCGCGGACGCGTCGTCGACCTGGACGCCCAGGAAGATGATGCGGTCCTCGAACAGCTTGGTGTAGGGGTCCTGCCGCTTGAAGCCGTAGGCGGTGCGCTCCTCGAACTGCGGGAGCACGTAGCGGGCGGACGGCGCGCCGCCCGGCAGGGCGACACCGCCGGGGCGGGCCGCCGGGCCGGCGAGGCGCTGGGCGGTGGACAGGTACTGGGACTCGGCGCTGAAGCTCACGGGTTCTCCTCGGGTGAAGTCTGGGTTCCGGGTGCGGGGCCTCAGGAGCCGGACGCGCCGCCGCCGCCCGTGACGGACGACGCGTTCGTCACGACGTGGTCGATGAAGCCGTACTCGAGCGCCTCCTGGGCGGTGAACCAGCTGTCCCGGTCGTTGTCCTTGAGGATCTTCTCGAGCGGCTGGCCGGTCTGCTCGGCCGTGAGCTCGGAGAGCACCTGCTTCATGTGCATGATGAGCTGCGCGTTGATGCGCACGTCGGTCGCCGTGCCGCCGATGCCGCCCGACGGCTGGTGCATCATGACGCGCGCGTGCGGCGTGGCGTACCGCTTGCCCTTGGTGCCGGACGAGAGCAGGAACTGCCCCATCGAGGCGGCCATGCCCATGGCGATGGTCGCGACGTCCGGCTGGATGTACTGCATGGTGTCGTAGATCGCCATGCCGGCCGTGATCGACCCGCCCGGCGAGTTGATGTAGAGCCAGATGTCCTTGTCCGGGTCCTCCGCGGCGAGCAGCATCATCTGCGCGCAGATGGCGTTCGCGTTCTCGTCGCGCACCTCCGAGCCGAGCCAGATGATGCGCTCCTTGAGGAGCCGGTTGTAGATGGAGTCGTTGAGTCCGAGGCCCGGACCCTCGGCGCGGTTGACCGGGGCCGTCGCGTCGGACGGCAGGTACAGCTCGTTCACATCCATCTCCTTCGTCGCTCCCGCGGGTGACCCCCGCCTGCGCTGCCCTGGCCGGACCGGGACGCCGTCCCCTCCAGCCGTGCTGCAGTGACCCTAACGCGGTCCGCGTCCGCCGTTCGTCCCGATCACCCGCGTTTTCGCTGACGGCGCACCCTGCCGTCGGCACGACCCGACGAGGGCCTCCCCCGCGGGACGACCCCCGGCCCCCCCCGGGGGGGGGGGGGGGGGCGGGGGGGGGGGGGCGCGCCGGGGCGGAGCCGGGGCATGGCTTGGGGGGGGACTTGTACTCGGGCAAGCCCCGCGCCCACGGCGGCGGG
>NZ_JAAFAN010000135.1:0-2468 GCF_010287905.1 Cellulosimicrobium composti | reverse complement strand
TGGTTCCTTTACCACCCCCCGTCTTCGCATCCTGCCGCCGGGGGGGGGCGTCGCGACCCCCCCCCCCCCCCCCCCCCGGGGGCGCGGGGGGCCCGCCCCCCCCCCCCCCCCCCCCGCCTCTCTATCATCGTGCGGTGACCTCTCCCCGGACCGAGCTCCGCACGCACCCCCCGCGGCACGCCGCGGCCCGTGCGTCCGCGGGCACGCCGACCGCGCCCCGGACCGACGTCCAGGCGCTGCGCGCGATCGCGGTGGGCGCGGTCGTCCTCAACCACCTGTGGCCGAACCGCCTCCCGGGCGGCTACGTGGGCGTCGACGTCTTCTTCGTCATCTCCGGCTTCCTCATCACGTCCCACCTGCTCAAGGAGCTGCTCGCGACGGGCCGCGTGCGCCTCGCGACGTTCTACGCGCGCCGCGTCCGGCGCCTCCTGCCCGCGGCGCTCCTCGTGCTCACGGTCTCCGCCGTCGCGGTCTGGGCGTTCCTGCCGTACACCGCGTGGACGCGCAGCGCGCAGGAGATCGCCGCCTCGGCGTTCTACGTGGAGAACTGGGCGCTCGCCGCGCAGTCGGTGAACTACTCCGCGCTCAACGAGGACGCCACGGTCGCGCAGCACTACTGGTCGCTGTCGGTCGAGGAGCAGTTCTACCTCCTGTGGCCGCTCCTGCTGGTCGGGCTCTACCTCCTCGCCGTGCGGGGAGGACGGCTCGCCACGCGCCCGCGCCGCGTCGTCGCCGCCGGGGTCGCCGTCGTCGGGGCGCTCTCGCTCGTCCTGAGCGTCGTCATGACCGTCCGCTCGCCGAGCGAGGCGTACTTCGTCACGCCGGTGCGCTTCTGGGAGTTCGCGCTCGGCGGCCTGCTCGCCCTGGGCGCGACGCGCGTGCGGCTCACGGCCCCGTGGGCGAACCTGCTCGCGATCGCGGGGTTCGCCGCGATCGCGGTCACGGCGGCCGCGTACGGGCCGAGCACGCCGTTCCCCGGATGGCTCGCCGCGGTGCCCGCGCTCGGCACGGCCGCGGTGATCCTCGCCGGCACCGAGCGGCGGCCCCTCCTGCACGACCGGGTGACCGCGCTGCGCCCCGTCCAGGTGCTCGGCGACGTGTCGTACTCGGTGTACCTGTGGCACTGGCCGCTGATCGTCGTCGCGCCGTTCGCCCTGAGCCGCTCGCTCACGACGGTCGACAAGCTCGGGATCGCCGTCGCGTCGGTCGCGCTCGCGTGGGTCACCAAGGCGCTCGTCGAGGACACGGGACGGTCGTGGCGCTGGGCCTCGGTGCGTCCGCGGCGGTCGTTCGCCGTCATGGTCGTGGGCATGGCCGTCGTCGGCGCGCTCGCGCTCGGGCTGCACGCCGCCTCCGGCCGGGAGGCGACCGCGGCGGAGCAGCGGGCGCAGGAGGCGGCCGCCGCCGACGCGGCGTGCTACGGGCCGGCGGCGCTCACGCCGGGCGCCGCGTGCGACGACCCGTTCGGCCCCGCCGCGAACCCCGTCCTCGGCGACGAGAGCACGTACTACGTCCTCGACCACCCCGACGCGTGCGGCGAGCCGCAGTCCCGCCTCCAGGTGGGCGACACCCGGACGACGACGCACTGCGACTTCGGCGGCGGGGACGACGCACCGCGCGTGTGGCTCATGGGCGACTCGCACGCGCAGCAGTGGCAGGCGCCCGTCCTCGCGCGCGCCGCGGCGGAGGGCTGGGACGTGACGCTCAGCTTCCTGGGCGCGTGCCCGCCCGCCGAGGTCGAGTACGTCGGCTACCGCGGCAACCCGGCGACCGCGGAGAAGCGCGCGCAGTGCGACGAGTGGCGCGACGCCGTGCACGCCGAGATCGCGGCGGAGCGGCCGGACATGGTGCTCACGTCGAGCTTCGCGCGCGCCGAGCAGGTGGACGACGGGTCCGGACGGTCGGAGTCCGAGCAGTACGTCGAGGGCTTCCGGTCGTACTGGGAGCCGTGGACCGCCGCCGGCATCGACGTCGTCGTCCTCGGCGACCCGCCGATGAACGGGATGGTGCGCGACAAGGACTGCGCGATCCTCAACGCCGAGGCGCCGGTCGAGTGCGCGGTCGAGCGCGCCGTCGCGCAGCCCGCGGACCCCATGCTCGAGGCGGCGAGCGAGCCGACGCAGGGCCCCGGGCGGCTCGTGCCGGTCGACCTCAGCGACCGCTTCTGCGACGCCGAGCGCTGCTACGCGGTCGTGGGCGGGCTCCCCGTCTACGCCGACCGCGACCACCTCAACAAGCAGTACGCGCTCGGCCTCGAGCCCGACCTCGCCGCGGCGGTCGCAGGCCTGTGAGGCCGGGCGCGGCGCCCCGGCGCCCCGCCCCGCCCCCGGGGGCCGCGCGCCCCCCGCGGGCCCCCCCCCGCGCCCCATGGGGGGGGGGGCGCCCCCCCCCCCCCCCCGCCCGCCCCCCCCGGGGGGGGGCGCCCGGGGGGGGGGGGGGGGGGGGGGCCCGGGCCCCGGGGGGGGGGG